>CAYVGI010000048.1:0-30053 GCA_964451095.1 uncultured Anaerolineaceae bacterium | reverse complement strand
CAGGCAACAAAAAAGCGGATTCCGTGTGGAAATCCGCTCACTTTTTCCAGCCTTACGATGCAAACCCATTCCATTCCAGTGTTACGTTGCAATTCACACAGGAGGGTAGGTTCTTACGGGAGCGGAGAGGGAGGGATTCGAACCCTCGGTGAGACTTGCGCCCCACACTCGTTTTCGAGACGAGCCCGTTCGACCGCTCCGGCACCTCTCCAATACGGTCTATAGCGGATTATACTCTTGCGGGATGGCGCGTAAAGGTTCACTTCTGCCCGTCGGCACGCAGCCGCCGGAAGAACCCCCGGATTTGCTCTGCTGCTTCGTCTGCGAGCACGCCTGCCGTTACATCCACATGGTGGTTAAGCTGTGGGTGGCGCACCACATCCATGATGCTGCCCGCCGCCCCTGCTTTGGGGTCAGTCGCCGCGTAGACGAGCCGTGGCAGCCTGCCCAGCACCATCGCCCCACCACACATGGCACACGGCTCCAGCGTGCAGTACAGCGTGACGCCTTCCAACCGCCAGTGCCCGATGTGCCGCGCCGCCTGCCGGATGGCAATGATCTCGGCGTGGGCGGTGGGGTCGCCGTCTGCCTCGCGGTGATTGTGCCCGCGCCCGATGATCTGCCCGTCCTTAACGGCGAGCGCGGCAATAGGCACGTCGTCGTGCTCAAGCGCCTTTTCCGCCTCTTGCAGCGTCAGGCGCATCCAGTCGAAGTCGTTCATCGTTTCGGTGTTGGGCGCTTTTTTCGTCCCCCCTCGATATTCAACTCATTTTCCAGGTATCGGCGAGCGTCTTCGGAAAATCGTTCTGCTTTTATCGCAGCTTGCTCGGCATCCCTAGTCGGATTGTCCGGTGATGGCGGTGCCCCGGAAGGTGTCTTTGGTGTCCCGAATCCGCGCGATGGAGACGGTGCTGGACACCAGCGGGGTATAGCACGTTCTTCCCATTCTGCCCTCAACAGATGCAACAGCACGATTACTGCCAAAACCAGAATTGCCATAACGATCTCATCGTTAGGAATACTGCGAAGTGCGCGGCGCACGGCATATTCTATTGTCCGTAAGTCAAACACCAACGCCGCACTCAGAATAACGATGATGATGAGCAGTGCAATGTATGTCCGTCGTGTCGCTCTATTCATCATCCCACTCTTCTCTGGCATCTTCCTCGTCAATCGCGCGGCGTGACCGATCCTTGATGCTTTCCTTGAAAGACTCGACAGTATCTAGTGAGTATGTCGCCCGTGACATTGGGGAGTCAGGAGTAGATTTGCGAGGGCGCGGGGCAGGTCGCTGAGGCACACGTCGTGTTCCTATCCAATAAAGTCCGACGACGACAATCCCCAAACTCGACACCATGACCATATACCATGCGATGCGATTTACTGGATCGGCATAGCCCGGCACGGTAAAGTATGGGACGATATCGCCGCCTGTAGAACGTGCAATCCGCACAAACTCAGGATCAACGGCAGTGTCTACGCGTACATATACCCACAACGGTACACCAACCGCGCGTGCCGCAACCGCATAATCCCCAATCTGATCCAACGTAGCGCGATCACCATAGAGCAGTCCCTGCCGATTTTTGGACTCTGCGATATACCGAGACGACACGAAATCCGGTCGGCGGTAGTTCGCGATTGATTGAGAATAAGCGTAACACACTCTGCATTCCGAAACGTTCGGGCGCAACCCGGGGCTGTTACAAATGCACTGGCGTTGGTCGGGGTCTTCGTTGCGCGGTACCCGTAGATCTTTTGCCAGAATACGCTCCGCGCTTATCCCGATTTCGGTTCCGCTGCCAGTGATTACGGGCATCTCGCTGGAATACCGACGCCCGGTTGGGTTAGGGGCGGTCACATTCGCAAGTAGGATGACAGCAATACACAATAATGCAAAAGATGCACCAATTATGGAAAACCGAAATACTTTCATCAATGACCTCAACGTAATTTGTGGTTGGTTTCTTAATCATTTTACGGTGAAATCATTTCATAGTGAGGGAAATTCAGGAAAATTTCACAAAATGCGCAGCGCTAGAATAAGCTCATCTGCTGGGGCGTGTCGGGGTCTTCTGGCGGCGGTTCCTCGTCACTGTCTTCCGATTCGGGGTCTTCTGCCTGCTCCGCCTGCTCGTCCATAATCTCCTCAGCGATGTAGCGCTCGTCGGTGGGTTCCGGTGCAGGCTCTGCGACTGCCTGCGGTTCCGGGGTCTCGACTTTGGCGACCGGGTGCACCGTCGGTTCCTCGATAACCCCATGCCCTGCCTCGTCGTCCAGGTCAAGTTGTGGCACAAAATCGTCGTGCAGGTCTTCCGCCCGCATGGTGGCACGCAGCTTCAGTTCACGCAGTTCATCGTCGCGGAAACCGACATCATGCAGCACCCCCACAAGGGTTGCCTCGGTTGCTTGGTCGTTGCGGCGCACCACATCAATGTAGTGTGCCCGCAGGGACTCGCGCCAGTCCTCGTCAAAGATACTTTTTCGCTCTGCCATCGCTAGCTGACCTCAAACGTCTGGTTCAAATTGGGGATGGTGACCTGCATCTTGGGGTGCCGTTGGGTTAAATCTGCTGCCAGTGCTGCCGCCCCGTCTTCCTCGCCGTGCACAAGAAATGTTCGGCGGGGTTTGCCGTTGATGCCTGCCACCCATTGTAGCAGTTCGTCGTGGTCTGCGTGACCACTAAAGCCGTTGATGACCTGCACCTGGATGCGCGGATGATATTCCCTGCCGAAGATGCGGACGGTCTCGTTGCCATCGACCAGCCTGCGCCCCAGCGTGTGCGGTGCCTGCCACCCGGTGATGAGCAGTGTGCTGTTGGGGTCGTCTATGCGCTGCTTGAGGTGATGCACAACGCGCCCGAACTCGATCATGCCGCTGGAACTGATGATAATCATCGGGTCGGTGCGACCGTTGAGCGCCTTGCTGTCATCAACAGAGCGGATGTAGGTGAGCATATCAAAGCCGAACGGGTCATCGTCGTTGGTTTGCTCCATGAACGTAGACAGTTCGGCGTCGTAGGCGTCCGGGTGATTGCGGAAGGCGGCGGTCACATCCACGGCAAGTGGGCTATCCACGTAGACGGGCAAGCGCGGGATTTGCCCGGTTTCTGCCAGTTCGTTAAGCTGCACCACAAGCTGCTGCGTGCGCCCGACGGCAAACGCGGGCACGACAATGCTGCCGCCGCGTCGCACGGTTTCGTTGATGATCTGCTTGAGCTGGCGGGTTGCGGTTGGCACATCGTCGTGGGTGCGCCCGCCGTAGGTGCTTTCCATGATGAGCACATCGGCACTGGGTGGGATTTCTGGGTCGCGGATGATCGGAATACCTGCACGTCCGATGTCCCCGCTGAACACAAGGCGTGTGTCATGCTCGTTGCCGTTTTCCTTCACATCCAGGATGACGGTGGCACTGCCCAACATGTGCCCAGCCTCAATGAACGTCAGGTTTACATCCGGCAATATCTGCTTGCGCCGCCCAAAGCCATGCGACACAAACTGTGCAAATGCGCTGCGAGCGTCCGCCTGGGTGTAGATGGGTTCTGTGGGCGGTTCGTTCGGTTCGCGGTGGCGGTTGGCATACTCGGCGTCACGCTCCTGGATGTGACCGCTGTCTAGCAGCATGGGGGTGCACAGGTCTCGGGTAGCGTGGGTGCAGATGATGTCCCCGGTAAAGCCACTTTTGACGAGGTTCGGGATGTTACCGGAGTGGTCTATGTGGGCGTGGGAGAGCACAACCGCATCTACGGTGGCGGGGTCGAATGGGAGGTTGCGATTGCGCTGCATCATGTCTTTGCGCCTGCCCTGGTACAGCCCGCAGTCCAGCAGAATGCGCTTGCCATCAACTTCGACGAGATGCTGAGAGCCAGTAACTGTTTTGGCAGCGCCATGAAACGTGATTTTCATCAAGCGTGTGTCCGTTCCGTGCAAAGGTGAGCGGGTGTGCAACTTTTTTCGACAATACAGCGTATAGCTGGTAGAATCTTAACAGAAACTTAGAGATATTTTACGAAATCTCTCGGTTTCAAAATCTAATATCAACCTATCGTAGCTACATCACATAAGGAGAGAGACATGAACTTCATTCTGTGGTTGATCATCGGTGGTCTCGCAGGTTGGCTCGCCAGCATCGTCATGAAGACCAACAAAAGCCAGGGGCTGCTGCTGGACATCATCGTCGGTATCATCGGCTCGTTCATCGGCGGTTTTGTCTTCGGTCTGGTAGGCATCCAGGCAGGCGGTTTCGTCGGCAGTTTGATCACGGCGTTTGTTGGTGCGGTGATCCTGCTGGCAATCCTGCGCGCAGTACGCCGATAGGCAAACAGACTATGTGGGCGGCAGGTCATGTCGCCCACACCGCTAATCCTCATCTTCTGCTTTATCTCTTTCTTCGACTTCAACTGTTTCGTCTGTTTCATCGCACCCCGCCAGCACCTCAAGCAGGCTGTCGCCATACAGGGCGATGCGCTGTGCCCCAAGCCCTTGAATTTGACCTAACGCTTCTGTAGTAGCGGGCACTGCCCGTGCCAGCCGCCACATGAGTGCCTTGGTCAGCACCACGTCGGATTCCACGCCGCGTGCTTTGCCCGTTTCCTTGCGCCACGCTTGCAGGGCGTTGTAACAGTCCAGGATCTCTCGGGGCGGCGGGAGTGGTGACGGCGGTGGTGGGGGCAGGTTCGCACCGCGCCCGCGCCGCACAGCCGCCAGGATTTCATCGCCGTGGCGGCGCACCTGTGCTGGCGGCATCCCGCGCACCCGGTTGAGCTGGTTCATGTTGTGCGGGGCAGCACGGGCGATGTTCACGATTACATCGTTCAGCAGCACTTTAAACACAGGCACATCTCGCCCCTGCGCAACGCGCTCTCGCCACAAGTAAAGCTCTCGCAAGATCGCCATTTCGTGGCGTTTGAGGCGCTTTGCCTGCCCCAGCTTCCAAAAGCCCTCCGGGTCGTAGGCAGGCTCCGCAGCAGGAACCACCTCAGCCTCCTCGAACAGTTCTTGCGCTTCTGCCCAGCGCCCTATGTCGCGCAGTTCGCCTTCTAGCAGGTCACGCAGGCGCGGCAGGTAGTGCGTGTCCATCTGGGCATAGGTGAGGCTGTCGTTTGGTAGCGGGCGCTCGCCCCAGTTGTCGCGCTGATGCCGCTTGTCCACGTCCACGTCAAAGTAGTGCTTCAGCATATTTGCCAGCCCGTGATGCTTGTAACCGGCAACCCGCGCCGCAACCATCGTGTCGAACAGGTTGGCAATGCCGAAGCCATAGTCTCGCTTGAACAACATCAGGTCGAACTCCGCTGCGTGCAGCACCTTCTCGATGCGCTTGTCCTCCAGCAGGATGCCCAGGGGGGACAAATCACCGATGGTTAGCACATCTATAATGAAGTCACGCTCGCGGGTAGAAAGCTGTATCAGGCAGATTTCCCCCTGGTAGGCATACATACTGTTGGATTCGGTGTCGATTGCCAGCAGCGGTTCTTTGGCAAGCTCTACCGCGAGCCAGCGGAACTGCTCACTGTTCGCAATGTAGGTGAAAGGCGGTAGCGGATTGGTCACAGCCACCCCCGCCGCCGGAAATAAAACAAAAGCACAATCGCAAGCAAAATCATCCCCACGCTGATGAGCAAAAACGCCTGTGGGTCGTTTTGGAATGGCAGCGGCACGTTCATGCCATAAACGCTAGAGATAAGCGTGAGCGGCAGCATAATGACGGAGATCACTGTCAGGATACGCATTACCTCGTTGATGCGGTGGTTGGCGAGCATGTCTGCCGTTTCCGCCAGGTTGCCGATGATCTCAAAGTCCTCGTCAACGAAGTCCCGCGCTTTGCTCATATGGTCGACCAGGTCACCAAAATACTCCTCAAAGTCCTCGTGGATGATAGGATGTTCGGTGTTTTCCAGTGTTTCTAGCACGGGCACCTGCTGTCGAATGATGCGCCGTAGGGCAATCACATCGCGGCGCACCAGTGCGATTTCGCGGATGACACGACGGCTGTCCTGCGTGAAGATGGACTCCTCAATCTCGTTGATGTTCTTGTCCACCTTGCGCAGCATGGGGAAGATGTAGTCCACAAGCTGGTCGATGATCGTGTAGAAGGCGTGGTTTGCCCCGCGCCCCATGTAACGTTGGCGGGCGGTTTCGTCATTCTCACAATTTTGGAACATACGCACGAGCGGCTTGAGCGAGCCATCGTGGATCGTCACCACGTAGCCGCGCCCGATGACCAAATCCACCTCCCGCGACCGTGAGAGCCGCTGCACTGCGTCCCACTGGGGGAAGTGCAGCACCACGAACAGGTAATCGTCGTTTTCGTCGATTTTGGGGCGCTCCATCGGGCTGAGCATGTCTTCCAGGTTGAGCGGGTGGATGTAGGGGTACGCTTCCCGCAAGTTTTGGATGTCGTCGGGGGTAGGGTGGACGATGTTTGTCCAGGTTACGCGGTCGTGCTTCAGCTTGTATGTGGTCATGTCTTCATTATGTCCCCTGCACCATAGTGCTGCAAGCTTGACTTAAAACTTCATGAGTTAGAATTTGGCTGAAGGAATTGCAAGTCCGTCTTTGACACCCCAAGGCGCTTGTGATATATTGTACAGACGAGAGCGAGTTTAGCATTAGTCAACTGTAACGTAATTTTGTTGTTACTATCTAGCTTCTCGTCAATCTCATCATCGACACACAACAACACACTACACATCGACATCATTCACTATAACTATGCGGAGGACGTTTGACTATGGCTTCGGCAACAGCAGCCAGAGCTACTAAAACAGGGGCGAAGGGGGATGAACTGGTCGCAGTTAGCCCGCCGAGCCGCCGCGAATTTTTGTACTACATTTGGGGGGCGTCTCTGCTGCTACTCCTGGGGGAAGCAACAGCAGGCATTATCTGGTTCGCCTACCCGCGCTTTGCAGAGGGAACGTTTGGCGGTGTGTTCGCATTCCCGCCGGAGCGCGTGCCCGCCGCTGGCGGCGAACCAGAGTCTGAGCCGTCTGGTCGGTTCCATGTAGCTCATCTAGAAGATGACAGCTTGGTTGTGCTGTACGGTGTGTGCACGCACCTGGGCTGCCTGCCAAAGTGGACACCTGCGGCAGATCGCTTCGAGTGCCCCTGCCACGGCTCCAAGTTTGAGCGCAGTGGGCTGTACATCGAAGGACCTGCACCGCGCAGCCTGGATCGCTTCGTGACGACCGTTACGTTTGTAGATGGCACGACCGAAACGACCAATGCCGACGGTGACCCGATTCCATTAGCAGGACGTGAGATTGCTAGCATCGCAGTCGACACCGGCACCCGTCTCCGGCGGGATGGTAAAGTTTAATTTTGCAAATTCAATCACACTATATTGTAACGAAGAGCAAGTGGAGAGAAGAACCATATGGCTAAGTCCGTTCTTCCGTTTCCTTCTTTCCTTGACGACGTTAAGGAAAAGGGACTCAAGAAAGCAGTTTTTGAGGGCGTAGACGATGTAGTCGAGCGCGTAACGGCGGGTATGAATGTGCAGGACATCCGCGAAGCGCTGCGCGGCGAGGCACCCAGCCGCCGCCCGAACCCGCGCTTGCAACCACACGCGGATACGTTCTGGCTGCACATGCGCCCGGCGTACTTCCACCAGGACATGACGGGGCTGTACCCGACGTTCCGCCTGGGTTGGTTGTCTACCTATTTTGTTGTATTCGAGACGATCACAGGTATGTTCCTGATGATCTGGTACACGCCGTCGCCGGAAATCGCGTATGCCAACATGCTGAACATTCTCAGCAACGTGCCGCTGGGCAAGTTCTTCCGCGACCTGCACCGCCTGGGCGCGGAGGCAATGGTGATTATCGTGTTCCTACATATGTTGAGGACATTCTTCACCGGCAGCTACAAAAAGCCACGCCAGTTCACATGGTTCACTGGTGTGGTGCTGCTGCTACTGACGCTGTTCCTCAGCTTTAGCGGCTACCTGCTGCCGTGGGACCAGCTCGCGCTGTGGGCGGTCACGATTGGTGCATCCATGGTGGAAGCAACCCCAGTATTGGGTGACCAGCTAAACATGATTGTACGTGGTGGACCGGACATGGGTGCGAACGGCTTGCTGCGCTGGTACCTTGCACACGTTCTGCTCGTGCCGATCTTGCTGTTCATCTTCACGGGTGTGCACTACTACAAGGTCATCATCCACGGGCACAGCCTGCCGCCGCAGAAGGAAAACATCGGTGAGGACACCGCTAAGCGCGTGCCGCTGGACAAGCGTGTGTACTTTATCCCAGATGTGCTGACGCTGGAGATCATGTGGATTGCGGTCACAACATTTGTGCTGGTGGTACTAGCGACCTGGTTCTTTAAGGCTCCGCTGGAAAGCCACGCAGACCCACAAAACACGCCGCTGCACACGCTGGCGCCGTGGTACTTCCTGTGGATTCAGGGTGCGCTGAAGCTGGGTGACAAGGTGTTCTGGGGTATTGTGTTCCCGGGTATCGTGTTCGGGTTGTTGGCAGTGATGCCGTACCTCGATGCCACGCCAAGCCGCCGCTACGCAGACCGCCGCTTTGCAATGACAGTTTGCTACGTGCTGCTTGCCGCGCTGATTGTCTTCACGTATTGGGGTCTGCCGACGGTAGGTGTAGCAACATCCGGTGACATTGAGGTCCTGGCGGAGATGATTCCGGCAGAGCACGCAGGTGTGCTGCGCCCGATTCCATCTGACCAGTTGCAGGCGGGGTTGTATACCACCGCCCAGTTACACGGCGATGATCCGATGGCGGCGATAGAACAATTCCATGCGGAAATCAATGAACCGAGAACCATCATGCAAGAGGATGCGAACGGTGAAATGGTGGAAACGGAAGTAACCACCAACGGGCAGCTTGTCAACGTGATGGTGGCTAACAGCTTCGGCGTTTCGCCGGGCAGCACGCTGACGTTCACACCTGTCTCGGCAGATGCACCGCAGCTTGAGCACGCTGTTGAAGAGCTTGAGCACCTGATTGAAGAGTTCGATGACCTCGAAAATGCGTTTGGCATCATTGCCATCCAGCAGGATCAGGACAATGTGCGCCGTGCCGATGTCATCGTTAGCTGGGAGACCATTAACGAAGAGACAGGTGAGGTGACGCGCAGCTACAACAGCACCTACACATACATTCACGAAAACAGTGAGTGGTTCGAGCGCTAAGTGGGTTTAGCGTCTCGATAACGAGAACATAATGGCATGTCCCCGTCCCTGGCAGCAGATGCCGGGCGGGGACTTTAATGCCAAGAACTGACGTAACAGGGGAAACTGATGAACTTAGATCGAATTCTGATCGAGAAAATCGAAAATCGAATTCTAGTGGGGATATTGGGCTTTGTGGGCGTGATGGTGATCGTGGGCTGGATCGCCATTAATGAACCGGCACGCATGGCAGCATTTGAAGACCAGTTCCAGGGACGCTCCATCGAGCGCGGCGCATGGCTGTTCAACCAGAACTGCTCTAGCTGCCACGGCACAGACGGGCGTGGGTTGCAGGGCGTGGCACCCGGGCTAAACAGCCCGCACTTGTTTGGCTACAACTTCCTCGCGTCGATTGACCGTGAGGTTGACCAGCTTAACCGTGAACTGAACACCGAGATCACGGATGAGCGCCGTACGGAAATTGACGCACGTATTGTTGAACTGCAAAACGAGCGCACATCGCTACTCACGCAAATGCAGCCTGCTATCGACAACGGTTACGATCCCGATGCCGCGGAGCGTATGGGGCAGGTCGAGTGGGAAGGAACAGTACGCAGCTACGTTTACACCACGCTGGTACACGGGCGTCCTGGCAGTACCGCATACTGGCCGCAGGGGATGGCTGCCTGGGGGCAAACATCGGGTGGTCCTATGCGTGATGACCAGCTACAAGACCTGACCAACTACGTTATGAACTGGGACAAGGGCAACGCCTGGACGATTGACGACCTGAACGCCGTTGGTCAGTTTGCCAAGCTACCCGTAGATGCAGCTAGCGTACAGGTTGCAGACGCCGGTGCCGTGGCTGACGATAGCCCGGTTGTAGGCACAGACGTGGACGCGATTCTTGCTGCGCTGCCGGAGTACACGGGCGACCCGAACGCTGGGCAGAACGTTTACGTGAGCGTATATGCTTGCGCAGGCTGCCACGGCAACGCGGTTGTCGCCCCGCCGACTGAGAACCAGTGGATATGGGCAGTTGAAGGCGCTGAGGGACGCCCGCACGCGGGTGAGCCAGAGCGCTACATTGTGGAAAGCATCGTCGCGCCGGGTGCCTACGTCGTGGCTGGGTATCCAGCAGGCGCAATGCCCGCCAACTTCGGCGACCAGATCACCATGCAGGAGATGGCGAATATCCTCGCCTACGTACAAAGCTTCGACTAATCGAAGCGGCTGGCGTGACCTGCATCACGCCGCATAATCCAACATACAAGCCTCTCCTAGTTCGTTTTTGGGAAAGGCTTTTTGTTTTCCTCTTTGCTGGTACAATACTTGTGTAAATGGTTAGAAACGCTAAGCTTCTGTATTACACGGAGGTTCGTATGGTTGCAAAAACACGCATTGTGCTGTTTGTCCTGCTCAGTGCATGGGCGGCAAATGTGGCGCTAGCAGTGGAAGAAGCGGGTGAAACTGCCGCCTCTGGCGAGGGATTGGGCACGTTTATGCTGCTCATTGGCATTGTTGCCGTGGTAGCGGTCGCAGGTGTAGTGGCGCGGCGCTCTGGTAATGCGTCTTAACACTTTGCCTACGATTTCCCTTGTGATTTTCATCACGAAGTAGTAGAATTAAGTAGATCATGAGTAAAAAAAGTGCTGCGCAGCAGGAGGAAAACATGGCACGACCAAACATGGGCTGGGAAAAGAACAGCAAGCAGGGGGCGGACGTCGCACGGTTGACGCGCCGCAGCGGGCGTTGGAAGTTCATGGTTGCGGGCGTGCTGGTGTTCGGCGCGGCAATTTACCTCATCGTTTCTGGCACGCTTGCCGGGGCACGCTACTTCATCACAGTTGATGAGTTGGTGACCGATGCCGCGTACGTCGGCGAGACGGTACGCATCAGCGGCGCGGTAATTGGCGATACCATCGTCTACGACACGTCTGACCCGGATATGCCCGTGATTGAGTTCACCATCTCGCACATCCCGGCGGAGTTCGATGACCTGGCACTGGCGCTGCACGAGTCCGTGCAAAACCCGGATTTGTCTCGTGTGCCCGTGCGCGTGGAAAACGAAGCAATGCCTGACCTGCTCCAGAATGAAGCACAGGCAATTGTCACCGGGCACCTGGACGAAAATGGGGTGTTCCATGCCAATGAACTGCTGCTGAAGTGCCCCAGCCGCTTTGAAGAGGGTGCACCCGATCACGCCATCGCCGCAGAAGCATAACTGCAAAACTCTAGCGTATTTGATTGTAATATAAAGGTCGTAATGTTAGCTGAAATTGGTGTTCTGTCGCTCATTTTGACGTTTGTTGTTTCGCTATATTCCATAATCGCATCCGTTGTTGGTGTGCGTATGAGATCAACGGGGTGGGTAACCAGCGGGCGTAACGCCGCCATACTGACCACCCCTCTACTGCTGCTGTCTTTGGCTGCGCTGCTGATTGCGCTTGTCACGGAGCAGTATCAGATTAGTTACGTGCACTCCGTGACCGACCCCAACACACCCATGTTCTACCGCGTGACGGCGTTGTGGGGGTCGCAGCAGGGGTCGCTGCTCTTCTGGTCGTTTACCATGAGCTTGTTCACCACCAGTGCGATTGTGCTGCACTGGCGCAGCCACCGCCGCCTGATGCCCTACGTTGTTGCCTTCATGATGGCGACGTTGGCGTTTTTCATCGGGCTGAGCATCTTCCTGGAAGACCCCTTCCAGCGCTACTGGGTGCAGATAGACACCGCAACCGGGGAGCGCAGTCCAATACAAACCACGTTCATTCCCACAGAAGACAGCACCCGGCAGATTGTGCCACCCGCAGAGCAAGCACTTGCCAGCAGCGCCAACGGGCTAAACCCGCTGCTGCGGCACTTCGGCATGATTATCCATCCGCCGCTGCTGTACCTGGGCTTTGTAGGCTTCATCGTGCCCTATGCGTTTGCGATGGCAGCACTCGCCAGCGGCAACCTGTCTACAGATTGGATCAAGGTCACGCGGCGCTGGACGCTGCTGGCGTGGTTGTTCCTGAGCCTGGGACTGCTGCTTGGCGGGCGCTGGGCGTATGACGTGCTGGGCTGGGGCGGCTACTGGGGCTGGGACCCGGTGGAGAACGCGGCGTTCTTGCCGTGGCTGATGGGTACGGCGTTCTTGCACAGCGTGATGGTGCAGGAGCGGCGCGGGATGTTGAAGGTGTGGAACATGTTCCTCATCATCGCGACGTTTACGTCGGTCATCTTTGGCACGTTTGCCACCCGCAGCGGACTCATCGAGAGTGTGCACAGTTTTGCCCGCAGCAAGATCGGTGTGCCGATGTTCCTGTTTTGGGGCGGGATGACGCTGATTTCTACGGTGCTGCTGCTGTGGCGCTGGAACAGAGGCGAACTGAAGGACGAACGCGAGTTCGCTAGCGTGCTCAGCCGAGAGTCTATGTTTGTGCTGAACAACGTGATCTTCATGGCGTTGTTTGTTGCCATCTTCTGGGGCAGCTTTGGTGCGCCCATCGCCACGGAGTTGTTCGTGGGCACGGAGATTTCGCTGGGTGCAACCTACTTCAACGGCGTGACTGCCCCACTGTTCGCGGGCATGTACGTGCTGATGGGGCTAGCGCCCCTGACGGCGTGGGGCGTGACTTCCGTCAATAAGATGGGGCGTTTACTGCTGGTGCCCGCAATTGCGGCGGTGCTAACGCATGTTGTGCTGCTGCTCGCCGGGCTGCGAGAGAGCGCTGCACTCATCGGTTACACGCTGGTGATGTTCGCCGGCTATGTAGCGTTGTACGAGGTGTACCGTGGGGCGCGTGCCCGCAGCAAGGCAACGGGCGAACCCTTGCTAACGGCAGCAGGCAAGCTGTTTGTACGCAGCAGGCGGCGTTATGGCGGCTACATCATTCACATCGGTATCGTGATTATCGGCGTGGGTGTGATTGGCAGCACGCTTTACCAGTACGAGACGCAGCGCACCATGCAGGTGGGGGAAACGCTGCAAGTGCAGGGCTATGACCTGACGTTCAACGGGATTGACACGGGTTTGGTTTCTAGCGACGGGCGTATTATCGACCGCGCCAGCCTCTCGCTCACACGCAACGGGCGTGAACTGAAAGAACTGCGCCCACGCCAGGACTTGTTCCCGCAGTCCGATGGCAGCATCATGCCGATGACGATTGCCAGCGCACACAGCACACTAGAAAACGATTTCTACGTGCTGCTGGTGGGCTGGGAGCGCGTGACAGCAGAGCAGGCGACGTTTAAGGTGTATGTAAACCCGTTGATTAACTTCGTGTGGCTTGGCGGTGTGGTGCTCATTGTCGGCACGGTGATTGCTGCCTACCCGGCGGCGAGCAAGCAACCCGCCCGCCGCGCACAATCGGTTCGCACAGATGGCATGATGGGGGCATCCGCATGAGTGCACGAGTGACACGCACCGCCCTGAGTACCTGGGTGGTTGTAACGTTATTGGTCGTGGCGGGCGCTGCGTTCGCACAGCAGCAACCGCCCGTAGACCCTGCCGACATCACCGATGACCAGGTGAATGGGGTAGCAGAGCAGATGTTTTGCCTGGAGTGCGAGAACATCCCGCTGGATGTGTGTGGCACACAGGCGTGCCGCCAGTGGCGTGACGAGATTCGGTTCCAGCTTGCTGAAGGGCGCACCGAGGCAGAAATCCTTGAGTACTTCCGTGTGAACCACGGTGAGCAGGCGCTTGCTGTGCCGGGCGACCCGATATTGCGCGGGCTGAGCACGGTTACGCCATATGTGCTGGCGGGCTTGGTGGCACTGGGGGGCGTGTGGGTGGTGTTCCGCTGGCAGAACAAGGACACTGCCCCGGCGGTGGTAACACCCACAGACATCCCGCCACAGGATGACGGCGGGGACGATTACCTGTCCCAGCTTGAACGCGACCTGCAAAAGCACTAGGGGTGGCGAACCATGACTGACCAAACACACACATTGGAACCCGCCGCAGAGACGCAAGCGCAGCAGTCCGGGGGGCTGAATGCGGTTTCGATCATTATCATTGTGGTGGTGGTGGCGTTGATTGCACTGGTGGGCGCACAGCTTGCCAACCAAACCACTCCGTTCACGCTGGCAGTGGGCAACCCCGCGCCGACCTTCTCGCTGACGACGTTCGACGGGCAGGCAATGGATAACGAAACGCTGGCGGGTAATGTCGTCGTGATGAACTTTTGGGCAAGCTGGTGTGTGCCCTGCCACGACGAGGCACCGATGCTGGAATCCACCTGGACGGAGTACGCCGACCAGAACTTCATCATGCTGGGGGTGACCCATGCCGACGTCGAACGGGACTCGCGTGAGTTCATCGACCAGTACGCCATCACCTACCCGAACGCACCCGACCCCGGCGCACACATTTACGACCGCTATGGGCTTACAGGCGTGCCAGAGACGTTTATCATCGCGCCCGATGGCACCGTGGCGTACATCTTGCGCGGTCCGCTAACGGAAGCAACCATGCCAGAGTTTGTGGCAGTGGTTGAGCAGCTTTTGGAGGGAGAGGCATGAGCACAGCAGGCGTAATGATTGGGCTTGGTCTGGCGTTGGTTGTGCTGGTGGTTGTACTGCTGCCCGTGTTCGGGCGGCGGGAGGCGGTGCCACAGGGCACAGAAACGATTGACAGTTTGCGGGTGCACTACGAGCGCGTGCTGACCAACATCCGTGACCTGGACGAGGACTACGCACTGGGCAAAATCCAGGCGGACTTCTACAACACGCAGCGGGCACTGTTTGCATCTGAGGGTGTGGAGGTGCTGCGGCGGCTAGATGCACTGCAAGCGGCTGAGCTAACGGGGAACGCTCAGGGTGCTGGCGCAGGCGCAATGGAGCCGCACGAACTTGATGACCGAATAGAAGCTGCCATCGCTGCGAAGAAAGCGACGGGCAGCCCCTTAAGAGATACAAGGAAGCGACAACCGTCTTCATGACGTTTTTTACACGCATCATCTGCGGTGTATGGGGGATGAACCGTCGTGTTCAGCTACCACTTTAGATCGTGATTGCACTGTTGGCGTCTGCCTGCGGTGCCAACCTGGCAGGGGAACCGGAGATCGTTGCCACGCTGCCGCCAATGCCCACGCCAACCGAGGGCGCTGCCGCACAGGATGTGGGGCTACCTGCCACACAACCGGACATCGCGCAGGGCGCAGCAATCTTTGCCAATAACTGCACAAGCTGCCACGGGGCGCAGGGTGCGGGCAACGGCGAACTTGTCGTCAATGGGCAGGTACCCAACCCTGGCAACATGACCGACCGTGCTGCCGTCGCGGTGGATAACCCGCAGGACTGGTTTAGCATCATCACCAACGGCAACCTAGAAAACCTGATGCCGCCGTGGGCAGGCTCGCTCAGCGAGCAGGAACGCTGGTCTGTGGCGATGTACACATACACGCTCAGCTATACGCCCGAGGAAATCGCAGCGGGCGAAGCAGTTTTCAGCGAGCACTTTGCTGGCTTCGATGGGCTGGCACTGGATGACCCGCAGACGATGGTCGCGCTCACAGACGAAGAACTGCGCGATACCCTGGTCGGTGCTACCGATAGTGACCTGAGCGACGATGAGTTGTGGAGCGCGGTTGCTTATGCCCGCACGCAATCGCTTACGGGGGTGGACGCGGTTGGGCAGGTAGCGGAACCGGATGCGGTCGCTGATGCAAGCGCGGGCGCGAACCCCGCTGCGGCACCGCTCTCCGCACCGACGACGGCGACCATCAACGGTACCATCGTCAATAGCACGATGGGCGGCGAACTGCCCTCCGGTGATACACCGATTACGCTGTATGTGCTCAGCAACGCGCAGCAGCAAGGCATGGGGCTGGTGGACTCGTTTGAGACCACATCGGCGGACGGCGCGTTCACATTTGAGGACGTGACGATTGACCCGACGTACACTTATGTTGCCATTGTGCCCTACCGTGATCGGCAGTTCATCAGCGAGCCGCTGCGCGGCAGCAACGCTGCCATTGGGGAAGATGGCACGCTGGCGCTGCCCGTGGAAATCCACGAGCTAACCGACGACAAGAGTGTCATTGAGATTGAGCGTATGGTGATGCAGATCACGGCGCAGGAAAGCGGCTTGCAAGTGGTGCAGGTGGCGGCGTTCCGCAACACGTCCGACAGAATGTTCACCTCGTCGCAGGCACTCAACGAAGACGGCACTCAGTTTGGCTCCACGGTGATGTTCCTACCGCCGGGTGCAGTTCCCGCAGGCATGACCGACCCACAGCGCTACATCTACTCCGAGGAAGACTTCGCTGTGATTGACACACAGCCGGTGCTGCCGACGACAGACCCCGGCTCCGAGCACATCATGCAGGCGGTGTACTTCCTGCCCTATGAGGACGGCGCGATTATCGAGCACGCCCTACCCTACGACGTAGAAGGTACTGTGCGGGTGCTGGTTAGCCCCCAGGCGCTTGACCTGACGAGCGAACAGCTTGAGACCATGGGCGCAGTGAACCTGGGCGCGGCAGTTTATGCGGAGTACGGCAGCGCAGTGAACCTGGTGGCGGGCGATGTGATGCGCTACGAACTGAGCGGCGACCTGGATCGTGTGCTGGCAGCAGCAGCGGTGCCGGGTGGCAGCAGCAGTGGTGAGCGCTGGCGCATTTTGCCGACTGTGCTGTTTGCAATCTCCGGTGTGACGGGGGCAGTGGCAATCGGGCTGTTTGTGTACGGGCGTGTGAACGACAGCGGCAAGCAGACAAACCGCGAGATCGACAAGCTGGTCGCGCAGATTGCGGAACTGGATGCTGCCCACGAGGCGGGCACGTTGAACCACGACCTGTGGCATCAACAGCGCAACGAACTGAAGGCACGGCTGAAGCTGCTGATGGAGAGCACCAGCACGCCCACCGCCGAGGGTGCCAATGCCTGACGCGGCACCTCTTATCGAAACGCGGGCGCTCAGTAAGGCGTTTGGCTACCGCGCCGTGCTCAAAAAGCTGGATTTCAGCGTGGCGCGAGGGGCGTTTGTCGCCCTGCTGGGACCGAATGGTAGCGGCAAGAGCACGCTGCTGCGCCTGCTGTGCGGTTTGAGCCAGCCAACCGCAGGTACGATCACCGTGGGGGGCTGGTCGCTGCCCGGCGAGGCAGCAGCGGTGCGGGCGCAAATTGGTATGGTGGGGCACAAGGCGCTGCTGTACGAGTCGCTGACGGCGCAGGAGAACTTGCGCTTCTTCGGGCAGCTTTACAACATCACGCTGACGAGCGAAGAAATTGATACACGGCTGGACAATGTGGGGCTGAAGAAGCACGCCAACCAGATTATCCGTACATTTTCACGCGGGATGCAGCAGCGCTTGAGCATTGCGCGGGCACTGTTGCACAACCCGGCGGTGCTGCTGTTCGATGAGCCGTACACCGGGCTAGACCAAGACGCGGCGGCAATGCTGGACGAGCTGCTGCTGGCAGTACACGCGGAGGGACGCACGATCATCATGTCTACGCACCAGCTAGACCGTGCCGCACGGCTAGCGGAGCGCGTTGTGATCTTGGCGCGGGGCAGCATTGGCTACGACGGTGCCCCGCTGCTGCCGGATGGCACGCCGCTGAGCACGCACTACACTGCCGTCACGGGGATGGCGGTTGCGCGATGAGCACGCCGTTCTTTAAGACGGTGCTGGCAGTGTTCCGCAAAGATGTGGTGGCGGAACTGCGCAGCCGCGAGATTTTCGGGGCGATGGCGTTGTTTGCGCTGCTGAGCGTGCTGGTGTTCAGTTTTGCGTTGCAGCTTAACCTGACCGTGCGGCGCGAGGCAGTGAGCGGTATCTTGTGGGTGACGGTGGTGTTCGCGGTGGTGCTGGGCTTTAACCGTGCCAGCGCGATTGAGCGGGAGGGCGGCAGCTTTGACGCGCTCATGCTCGCCCCGGTCGCGCGGGGTGCCATCTACCTGGGCAAAACGCTAAGCAACTACCTGTTCGCCGGGCTGGTGGGGCTGGTGCTGCTGCCGCTGATGACCGTGATTTACAATGTGCCGCTGGCGACGTGGGGCGCGGTGGTAGCAATTGTGCTGGGTACGCTGGGGCTGTCGCTCACGGGCACGCTGCTAAGCATGATGACGGTGCAAACGCGCACCCGCGAGACACTGCTGCCAATTGTGATGCTGCCCGTGGCAATGCCGCTGCTGCTCGCTGCTGTGAGCGCGACCACGCGCATCGCCAATGGTGAGGAGATGGCAACGTGGGCGGGCTGGCTGCAACTGGTGGGCACACTGGATCTGGTTTATTTCATCTTGTGTTATTTACTGTTTGATTATGTGGTTGAAGAGTAGTAGGTAAAAGGGAAAGAAAGCGATTATGAGTGCAATACAGGACTTCGGGCTGAGCAAGCCAAAGGTGGACAAAATTGCCAGCGGCGATGTGCCGCGCTCGCTGCTTGTGCTGACGATTGTGACGGTTGGCGCGGTGCTGTTCGGGCTGTGGATGGCACTGGGCTACGCTGGCACAGATGTTGACCAGGGCGAGGTGCAGCGCATTTTCTACATTCACATGCCTGCCTTTTTCGGTGCGCTAACCGCGTTCTTTGCAACCGTCATCGGGGGGATCGCCTACCTGCGCACCCGCAATGACGTGTGGGATCGGTTGGCGCTGGCAGGCGTTGAAGTTGGGCTGGTGCTCTCGTTGGTGAACCTGGCGACGGGTTCCATCTGGGCACGCCCGATTTGGAACACATGGTGGACGTGGGACCCGCGCCTGACGAGTGCAGCGATTATGGCACTCACCTACGCTGCATACTTGATGCTGCGTGCTGGCGTGGAAAACCCGGAGCAGCGCCGCCGCTTCGCAGCGGTCTATGGCATCCTCGCAATTACGACCGCCATTGTCACATTGCTCATCATCCGTGTGCGCCCAGACACTATTCACCCGGTCGTTGTCGGTCCTAGCCCGCAAAACGCAGAAGGCACGTTTGAAATCCAGGCGACCCGTGGTGTTGCCGCTGCCATCCTGACCAACCTGCCCATCTGGGGGCTTTTGGTGCCGATTACGCTCATCTGGTGGCGTATGCGCATGGAGCGCTTTGCGGAGTTCGTCGAAAAGAAGAAAGCACACTTGCTGGAGGGCTAACCATGACAGATCAAACGCCAGAAACGCTGAACTACCTGTTCCTCAGCCTGGGCGCAACTGCCCTGCTGATGTTCGGTTATATTGCGTCGCTGTTTGTTCGGCTGCGCAGCCTGCACCAAGACAATGACATCATCGACCAGCTTGCCGAAGAAGAGTAGGTGGGTACGAGCAAGTTGCCGCGCTGGGTTGCCATGGCTCTCTAGCAGTCGGTTGCTGCTTGGCGCACTCGTTGTGGTTTTAGTGGCAGCGTGTGCGCCCACACCCACGCCCCCGGCAGCGGCACCTACATCTATTCCGTTCCCGACGATGACGCCGGGCAGCCGGGTTAGCGGTGTGCTGCCCACCCCACCCCCCACCATTGGTGACCTGCAGGCAAACCCGGCGCCCGCAGTAGCCGCGGCGACCCTGCCCCCTGCCACGCCCAACTACGGGCAGTGCCCACCCTTGGATGCAAGCGTTTCGCTGAACAACATTGTTGCGTTTGGCACATCCATCCCCAACAGCCTCGTTTCCTACTTAAATGGCGGCGGTGCCGCTGCTGGCATAGAGCAGGGACTGACTGCGCTGGACATGGTGACCGGGTTTGGCATTGCCCGCGCCAACTTCGACCTGACGGGCGAAGGCACGCCGGAAGTGGTCGTCTCCTACAGCACTCAGGAGGCGGGCGGCACGCTTCTGGTGCTCAACTGCGAGAGCGGGCGCTATGCGCTGCGGTACCAGTCTGTGTTGGGCAACAACCCACCGGAGATTTTGCGCGTGGGGGACATGAACAACGATGGTAGACCCGATTTGCTGTTCGCCACGGAAGATTGCAGCGATGTAGACGGGCTGTGCCAGTACCACACCACACTCATCACCTGGGATGCAGGCGAGGGGACGTTTATCAACCTGCTGAACACATCGGCAGACGGCGACATCCCCGCGCAGTTTGTGGATGTGGACGACGACGACGTGCTGGAAATCATCACGCAGCAGCAGGGCAACGGCAACTCCGACACCGGACCGCTGCGCACTGGCTCGCAGATATACGACTGGAACGGCGAGGGCTACGTGCTTTCCGTCACGCGCCCAAACCCGATCCGCTACACCATCCAGGCGGTGCACGAGGCAGACCGTGCCTTCCGTGAGGAGCGCATGGACGATGCGGCAGCGCTGTACCTGTATGTATTTGAGGAGGGATTGGACGAGCTTGCCTACTGGTATGGCGGTGATGAGCGCGACATCCTGAGCAGCTATGTACTCTACCGGATTTTGCTCACGTTTACGTTTGCGGAAAACGGCGACCCGCTGAGCGCGTATGCGCAGACGCGCGAGAACTTCCTCATTGATGGGGACAACGCGCCTGTGTTCGCCCGCATGAGCGACATCTTCTGGAATGCGTATCAAGAGTCCAATAACCTGAACGTCGCGTGCCAACCTGTGTTAGAGTTCCTCAATACACGCCCACAGGCGCTGGACTTGCTCAACCGCTATGGCACGCGCAACCCAACTTACACGGCACAGGGGCTGTGCCCGTTTTAACAGGAGGGGCGCTTAACAAGAAGCGCTGCCTGGATCGCACAAAAAGGATAACCGTTATATGGCAGAGTTAGTTGATTACTTCCGCACCAAACAGGACGACATTGTTGATTTACTAGTGCGGCTGGTCGAACATGAGACGCCCACCCACGACAAGGCGAGCGTAGACATCCTTGCCGATTTTATCGTGGCGCAGCTAGAAGGCATGAACCCCTCGTCCATCACGCGCTACCCCGTGCCAGAAGTAGGTGATGTGGTACTCGGCAAGTGGAACGAAGACGCTGCTGGCAAGCCCATCCTGGCGCTGATGCACATGGACACGGTGTGGGATGTGGGCACCCTGGCACGCCGCCCCATCCGCCAGGATGACGACGGACGCCTGTACGGACCGGGCGCACTCGATATGAAAGGCGGGCTTGCCGTGATGATGTCCGCTGTGGCTGGCTTGCAGGCGCGTGACGAAATGCCCGCCCGCCCGCTGTGGCTGATGTTCACCAGCGACGAAGAAACGGGCAGCATCTACGCAGAGCCGTACATCCGCGAGGCGGCACAGCAGGCGGAACTCGTGCTGGTGATGGAACCGCCCACTGCCGAAGGCGCCCTCAAGACGGGGCGCAAAGGCGTTGCCAACTACACGTTGGAGGTCACGGGGCGGGCGGCACACGCGGGCAACCACCCGGAAGATGGCGTGAACGCGATATTGGAACTCGCGCGGCAGGCGTTAGACATAAGCAAGCTGCAAAACCTGCGCGAGGGCATCTCTGTGGCTGTGAACACCGTTCACGGTGGCACAGCGACGAACGTCATTGCTGCCTATGCCCGCGCCACCATAGATGTGCGGACGTTCTCGCAAATGGATATGGATCGTGTGCACGAGGAATTGCTCGACAGAATGCCGCAAATCCCCGGGGCAGAGGTGACCGTGACGCTGAACCACATGCGCGGACCGATGGAACGCACCGACCAGATTGCTGAGGCGTTCAGCAAGGCGCGTCACATCGCCAAGTCTATTGGGCTGACGGTGTACGAGGACACCGTTGGTGGTGGCAGTGATGCGAACATCACCGCCAGCATGGGTGTGCCCACATTGGACGGACTGGGCCCGCGTGGGGTGGGGTTACACGCAGAGCACGAACACGTCCTCGTGCATTCCCTGCCGGAGCGTGCTGCCCACCTCGCCGCGATAATGCGCGATTGGTAGGCGCTAGTCGCCTGCCTGCGCGAGTGGTGCTGCTGCCACCGCCCGCACGGAGTCTGCAAAGGCTGCCAAGCCCTCTTCCAGAATGTCGTCACTCATGTTGAGCGGCGGCAAAAAGCGGATGCAGTTGCTATACAGCCCGGCGCGAATGGTGATCAGCCCGCGCTGCAAGGTCTCCGCCGTGATTTGCTGCACCAGCGGCGCGTTGGGTGCTTTGGTAACGGGGTCAGTCACGATCTCCAGCGCGATCATCGCGCCCTTGCCGCGTACATCACCGATTACCGGGAACTCTGCTTGCAGCATCTCGCCCGTTTCGCGCAGGCGCTGCCCGATCTCATTTGCCCGCTCCAGGAACGCAGGTTGGCGAATCGCATTAATGCTCTCGATTGCGGCGACGCACGCCAGTGGGCTGCCGCTGTAGGTGCCGCCCAACCCGCCGGGGTGTGGTGCGTCCATGATGTCTGCTCGCCCGGTGACTGCTGCCAGCGGCGTGCCGCCTGCCATAGATTTGCCAGTGGTTATTAAGTCCGGCACGATGCCGTAGTGCTCAATGGCGAACAGCTTGCCCGTGCGCCCAAACCCGCACTGGATTTCGTCGGCAATCATCACAATGCCGTGCTCATCGCACAGCTCGCGGATGCGCTGCAAAAATGCGGGCGGCGTGGGGATAAACCCGCCCTCACCCTGCACAGGTTCGATCACAATGGCAGCGATGGCGGATGGGTCAACCTGTGCGACCATGGCATTTTCCAGCATGGCAACACTCCACGCGATGAACTGTTCCTCGCTCATCCCTGCCGGGCGGCGGTACGGGTTCGGGAACGGCAGGCGATACACTTCTGACGCAAACGGACCGAACCCCTGCTTGAACAGTGCGTATTTGCTGGTCATGCTCATGGTCATGTTGGTGCGCCCGTGGTATGCCCCCTCGAACACGACAATGCCCTGCCGCTTGGTGTGGGCACGGGCGATCTTCACTGCCGCCTCGACCGCCTCTGCGCCGCTGTTGAGCAGTGCCGTCTTCTTGGCGTGGTCGCCAGGGGTCACCTCGTTCAGCAGTTCCGACACAGCAACCAACGGTTCGTAGCTGCCCACAATCGCGCACATGTGGATGAGCTTATCTGCCTGTTCTTTGAGCGCGTCCACGAGCGGTGGGTAGTTGTGCCCCACCGCCAACATGCCGATGCCGCCTGCAAAGTCGATGAGCGTGTTGCCGTCTACGTCGGTAACGAGAGCGCCTTCTGCCCGTTCGATGGCAATCCGGGTCAGCTTGCCGATGCCGCGTGTCATCGCTGCCTCGCGCCGTGCGACAATCTCCTGGCTACGCGGACCGGGGATGGGTGTAACAATGTTGATGGCTCCCATAACAGTTCGTCCTTAACTTATCTTGGTGGGGTCATTTTTGCGGATTGTAGCACATCTGACGGGCAAACATTGCGCCAATCTGCACTGCTGGATACAGTTGGTTGCGTCATAGCGCGATTGACGTGGACGCCGCCCCGATGGGCATGTGATTACAAACCAGACGAAACAGAAGGAAGCGTAACAGGTGGCACAATTTGACGCGGTTTTGTGGGACATTGATGGCACGCTGCTCACCGGGCGCGGTTTGGGGCGAGAGAGCACCCGCCGCGCCATGCTGGATGTGTTCGGCGTCACTGGCGACCTGGAAAACCATCACTTTGGTGGCAAAACAGACTTCCAAACGCTGCTACTGCTCTTGGAACCGCACGGCTACACTTACGCGGATGTAGCTTCCCACATGGAGCGCTTTGCGCAGTCCATCTCGTCGCACATGGCGCAGCTTGCCCCACAGTTTGATGTTGTGTCCATCTCTGGTGCGCCGGAACTGCTGGACGCACTCATCCAACGTAACGGGCTGCTGCACGGCATCGTCACCGGGAATGTGGCACCGTCTGCCCCGGTGAAGCTGGCGGCGGCAGGCTACGACCCGGCGCTGTTCACATTCGGTGCCTACGGGCACGAGTCGCCCAATCGCAATGACTTGCCGCCGAGGGCGATTGCACGTGCGTCTGTGCTGGCGGGGCGGGCGATTGACCCGGCACGGGTGCTGGTGATTGGCGACACACGCCTGGACATCCTGGCGGCGCGTGCCGCTGGCGCACAGGTGTGTGCCGTCACCACGGGCAGCGACACACGCGAGGTACTCGCAGCGGAGGAACCCGACTATTTGCTGGATAGCTTGACGCAGTTTTTGGGTGCTGTGCCGATGGATTAGGCGTTTTTGCTGACATGAGCGCTAGCTAACTCTTTCGTTTACGTGGTGTAAAAGTTCACAAAATCTAAACCTGCCTTTGCTATGCTCTTGGACGATTAAAAGTGCGGTTTAGCCGTACACTTGTAAATCCATCCCAGGAGGAAGCACCTTGAATAGAAATGTACTGATTGTCGGCGTGGTGGTTGTGGTTGCGCTGGTGGCAGGTGGTTTGTGGTTTTGGTTTGCCCCGTCCAACGCAGAACTGACCGGGGACGTGAACGAAGAGGTGGAGCGCATCGCAGACGGTGATACGCTCTCCACACCGGAGGCAACGGAAGAGCCAATGACGCCAGAGGCTGAGGCAGATGAGGCAGATACCGCCCCCGAAGCGGATGACGCCGATGCTACCCCGGAAGCAGATGATGCCGACGATGAAATGATGGCAGAGACGGAAGAAGCAGTCGCAGCAGCAGATGAAGATGCCGCTGCTGAAGAAAGCACCGACGACACAGAGATGGCGTCTGCCAGTGAGGGCACCATCTTCCGCATTGATTCCCAGCGCTCCACGGCGGAGTTCAACATTGACGAAGTGCTGCGCGGCGAAGACTTCACGGTTGTGGGCACCACCAACCAGATTGCGGGGGACATTCTCGTCAACCCGGATGACCCGGCAAGCTCCGAAATCGGTGAGATTCTCATCAACGCCCGTGACCTGACGACGGATGCTGACGGACGTAACCGTGCGCTGCGCAACTTTATCCTGCGCTCCTCCAATGACGAGTTCGAGTTCATCAGCTTCCAGCCGACCGCGATTGAGAACATGCCCGATCAGGTAACGGTTGGCGAGACGTTCGAGTTCCAGGTGATTGGTGACCTGACCATTATCGACACGACGCAGGAAGTCACCTTTGACGTAACCGTCACGCCGCTGGATGAGACCGAAATCGAGGGTGTAGCAGAGGCAGTGATCCTCTACCAGGACTTCGACATTACGATCCCTGATGTGCCGTTTGTTGCCAGCGTAGAGGACGAAGTGACATTGCGCTTGGACTTCATCGCTGCGAGCACCGAGCAGGCAGCATAACGCGCTTCGGTACCCCATAGTAGCGGTTTTCCGCACCGACGCTGCCCCGCAGCGTCGGCGTTTTTTGTCTCACTGCAGGGGGTTCCCCCAAATGCTTTGCCTTTCGCTGCACTGCGGGTAACATAGAGGCAACGCATAACGATTTTGTTACGAAGAGACGTCATGGACGATAAAATCAGGATTTTGATCGCGGAAGACGATGAGCTTTTGGGGGATTTGTGGCGGCGGGCTTTTGCGCTGCGCAAATACGAGGTCGAATTGGTGCAGGATGGGGCGGAGGCTATTGCGTGGTTGCAGACCAACCCCCTACCGGATGTCATCGTAACAGACCACAATATGCCGTTGCAAACTGGCAAGGATGTGCTGCGCTACCTGCGCTCTGTCGATCCTGAACACAGCGTCGTTGCGCTGCTCATCACAGCAAACCACATTGTGCACGACCCGGAAATGGACGATCTGGCGGATATGTTCCTGGTCAAGCCGGTGAGCATCCGCGATGTGGTGGGGTTGGTTGACCGACTGGTCAGCTAGCGCGTTTGAATCCCCAAATAAAAGCGCTCATAGCTCCCATAACCTGTACAGGAATGTAGACATTCCCCTTTGTGCGCGTGTGGTTGTGCTACTGTAGGGGGTAAAGTAGCAGCAGGCATAAGGCAATGAGGAGCGAAATTATGCCGAAGACGGTTCTCATCGCAGAGGACGACCAGGATGTGCGTAACTTGCTGTACCGCATCTTCAATGACCGTGGTTATGACGTGCTCACCGCAAGGGACGGGCGCGACGCGTTGCGTTGTATGCGCGAAGACGGGCTGCCCGATGTGCTAATCGCAGACCACAACATGCCAGGGCTAACCGGGCTGGAACTCATCCAGGAAGTGCGCAAGTACGACAAGCAAAACGCGGTGAAGACGATCCTGGCGACAGCAACGCACATGCGCACATCCGATGACGTGCGCAAGGCAATTGACCACGTTGATTTGATGCTGGCAAAGCCGTTCGACTATCAAAAGCTCACGCAATTGGTTGACCGGATGCTTGAGGAGTAATCTCCTCTTTGCGTTGTCGTTTGGGCGTATATGTGGCGAGTTGGGTTTGCAAGCGCACCTCGCCATACGCCCAGCGCACATAGCCAACCGTTAGCAGTACCCCAAGCAAGATTGCCAGCAGCCCAATTAGCCCCGCCTCCGGTCCGAATGCGCCGCCCGTCCAAACTGCCGGACCGCCCTGCTCGATCCCAATAAATGTTGTGCCCGTGCCCATCCCGCTCACCGGGAAGCCGAAAACGTTGCCCTGGAAAAAGTTCCAGGTGATGTGCAGCCCAATAGGGATTGCCAGGCTGCGCGTGAGCACAAAGCCAAGCCCCAAAAACAGCCCCGCCAGCACCAGGTTAAATGTGCTGACCGCACTCGCGTTGGGGTTAAGCGCGTGCAGCACGCCAAACACCGCCGACGACAGCACCCACGCAATCACAACTGCCGCCGATGCCGAAATCCGCCCAGCGTGGAAACCCTCTGCGATATTAAGCAGGTGGTAGCCCCGGCTGAGCATTTCTTCGTAGATGCCTACGCTGACGAACGTGAACAGCGGCAGCAGAATCGCCAGCCCGAACGGCGCATTGATGCTCACAAACGTGCCTGTGATGGTAATCCAGCCTAGCGCTAGCTGCACCGCGAAAACGCCCGCCATCAGGACTGCCCCTAGCGCCATGCCGAAGCCCAAGTCGCGCCACCACGCGCCCTGCCCCACCCACAAACCATAATCACTGAACGGGCGGCGGTCTATGTAGCGCCCGAACACCCACAAAGATGCGCTAATCACTACTAGTGGCACTGCCGCGCTGATTATGACAGCACCGTAAAGCAGGGCACCGCTTTCGAATGCCTCTGGCGGTGGCGGTTCACTGGCGCTGCCCACCGCCAGCATGGTAAACGGCAACACCAGTGCCAGTGCAGCGGCGATGATAAACGCAAAGTGCAGCACAATGCGCCACACCGCCCACGGGCGGTGTTCCTGTGCGTTGTAGAAGATGGTTTTTAGCATGATGTTCGCCGCTCGCTGCTTTCACTCATTCGGTTGGTTCGTCGTCCGTGCCGCTACGCTGTGCGGCGAGTGCTGCCTGTGCCTCTGGCGTGTTGTAGTGGCGCAGTGCGTCTGCCGCTGCCGCCCGGACTGCCCCATTTATATCATGCAGCAGCGGGATAATGTCTATGACAACCGTTGGGTTTTTCATGTGGTGCAGCGCCGTCACCGCAACCAGCCGCACGCGGGGTTCGTCGCTGCCCAGCGCAGCTTTGACCTGTGGCAGTGCCTCGTCGCCCAGGCGTGCTAGCCCGCTGGCGATAAACGAGCGCACCCCGTTGTCTGTGTCGTCAGCGGCACGCAGCAGGTCCGGCACGGTGAGCGGGTTCTGCATCGCGCTAAGCGAGAACGCTGCACGGCGGCGGCGGGTGGGGTCTTCGCTTGCCAGTTCGTCAAGCAAGTCTTCCAGCGAGGACGCATCATGACTCATGGTGATTGCCCCCTGGCACGGGTGCCCTGTCGCTCACACGATTTTGCGCGTCCATGACGGCAACGGACGCAATGGCAACGATGTCCTCTACGTCGTCGCCCGCCTGCAATACATGGATCGGTGCGCCCATGCCCAGCAGGATCGGTCCGATGGTTTCGGCGTCGCCCAGGCGTGCCAGCAGCTTATATGCCATGTTCGCACTGCCCAGGTCTGGGAAGACGAGCACGTTGGCGTCCTTCACTTTGCTGATGGGATAGCGCTCTTCCACGATGCTTTCTACAACGGCGGTATCCGCCTGCATTTCGCCGTCGATTGCGATATCGGGGCGCTGCTGTTTGACGATTTGCGCGGCGTCACGAACTTTGTTGCTGAGCGGGTGCGGGGCGCTGCCAAAGTTCGAGAAGGACAGCATCGCAACCTGTGGCTCGATTGCCAGGCTGCGGGCAAAATCCGCTGTGAGGATGGCGGTTTCTGCAAGTGCCTCGGCGTTCGGGTCAATGTTCACGGTGGCGTCTGTGAACAGGTACACACGGCGCTTGACGATGACGATGTATACGCCGCTGGCGTAGCGCACGCCCGTTTGGGTGCCCACTACTTGCAGCGCCGGGCGGATGACCTGCGGATATTCGGCGGTTAGCCCGTTGATGAAGGCGTCGGCGTCGCCCATGCGAACCATCATCGGTCCGTAGTAGCTGCGGCTGCGTAACATGCTGTTTGCTACCCTACTCGTCACGCCTTTGCGCACGCGCAGCATGTGCAGGGCATCAATGTACTCGTCGCGTTTCGGGTCAGTAAATGGGTCGACGATTTGCGGGTCGAACCGCAGCCCCAACGCCTCAATCTGCTCGTGGATGTGCGCGGCGGTGCCCAGCAGGATCGGCTCGCCAATGCCCTCCTCCTGCACGATGTACGCCGCCCGGATGATCTTTGTTTCTTCCCCCTCGGCAAACGCGATGCGCTTGCGGGTGCCGCTGCGTGCCCGGCTGACGATGCTGTTGCGCACTTGCTGCCCGTGCCCCTGGCGTGCCAGCAGGTCACGCTTGTACGCTTCCAGGTCGATCTCACGACGGGCGACGCCGCTTTCCATCGCTGCCTGGGCAACTGCGGGCGCGACATACAGCAGCACGCGCGGGTCAAACGGCTTGGGGATCAGGTAGTCTCGCCCAAAGCGCAGCGCATTTAGCCCGTAGGCATTGAGCACACTATCGGGCACGTCCTCGTGGGCAAGCTGTGCCAGCGCACGGGTCGCAGCCATTTTCATCTCCTCGTTAATCTGCCGGGCGTACACGTCTAGTGCACCCCGGAAGATGAACGGGAAACCGAGTACGTTGTTAACCTGGTTGGCGTAGTCGCTGCGCCCGGTGCCAATGATCGCGTCCGGGCGGACTTCACGGGCAAGGTCGGGCATAATTTCTGGGCGGGGGTTTGCCATCGCAAAGATAATCGGGTCATCGTTCATGGTTTTCAGCCACTCTGGTTTGATGACATCCGCAGCGGAAAGCCCCAGCACCATATCTGCCCCGATGAGTGCTTCTTCTAGCGTGCGGATGCCGGTGGCGTTGACGAACTTGCGCTTGTAGTCGTCCATGTCCTCTACGCGGGTGCTGTGCACCACCCCGTGAATATCGACCATGGTAATGTTCTTGAGCTGCACGCCCAGTTCCACGTAGAAGTTCCCGGTGGCGATTGCCGCCGCCCCCGCACCGATAATCACCAGCTTGACATCCTCCAGGCGACGCCCCGTGATCTCGCAGGCGTTCAGCAGTGCCGCACCAGAGATGATCGCGGTGCCATGCTGGTCATCGTGGAAGACGGGAATGTCGAGTTCTGCTTTCAGCCGTGTTTCGATCTCGAATGCCTCTGGCGCTTTGATGTCTTCCAGGTTGATACCGCCGAACGTCGGTGCGATTGCCTTCACAGCGGCGATGATCGCCTCTGCCGTGTCCGCGTCTAGTTCGATGTCAAACACATCAACGTCTGCAAAGCGCTTGAACAACACCCCCTTCCCTTCCATCACCGGCTTTGAAGGCAGTGCGCCCCGGTTGCCCAGCCCCAAAATCGCGGAGCCATTGGAGACGACCGCCACCAGGTTTGCCTTCGCTGTCAGTTCAAATGCTTCTAGCGGGTTGGCATCAATCGCCAGCACCGCGTCTGCCACGCCAGGGGAATACGCCAGCGAGAGATCACGCTGGGTGGAGAGGGGTTTGGTGGCAGTGACTTCGATTTTGCCGGGGCGCCCTCTGCGGTGATAGTCGAGAGCGTCGCTGTTGGGGGGGGATGTCATCCGGTTTCCTTTACGGTTCAGGTGTTAAAGTGTGTTACATTTG
>CAYVGI010000047.1:0-30271 GCA_964451095.1 uncultured Anaerolineaceae bacterium | reverse complement strand
TGTCGTCTACGGCACACGATATGACCCCGATGCAGATCGGTTGATTGGGCGCTCGCGGATTGTTGCGGAGATCCCGCCCGGCGTGGACTTTGACGAGGATTTGCCCTTTGGCGGCGCTTGCTCTGATGTGATCTTTAGCACAGCGGGCGGCGACCTTGCCACGGTGCAGGAAACGCAGCTTTCCCAAGTCACGCTGGAACACGACACGGTTTTCTGTGGCACGGGGGGTAACTATGCTGAGCTGTGGCTTAGCGGCAGCGTGGAAGACTTCATCCCCGTTGCGTTTACCCTCGCTGGGATGGTCATCGTGCTCATTGGCGTGGGTGTGTACGGCAGCCGCTTCCCCAACCAGAAGACAAAGGTCTACTTTGCGATTGCCGCCGTGGTTGTAATCACGATTATCCTGCTGCCGCGCTTTGTGGATTTCGCGGAGTTCTACGACTTCTTCTTGAACAGCGTCATCGTCACGGTGGGCACGCTGCTGGTGTCGATTAGCGTTGGCTGTTTGGCGGGCTACGCGCTCTCGCGCTACACCGGACTCGTCGGCGTGGTGATCCTGTTCGCTGCGTTGGCATTCCGTGCGCTGCCGCGCCTGTCGTTCATCCTGCCGTATTACTACTTTGCGCAGCTTTCTGGGCTGTACGACACGTACATCCTGCTGATTATCACGTTTGTTGCCATCAACCAGCCGTTCACCATTTGGATGCTGCGCAGCTTTTTTATGGACATCCCGAACGAGCTAGAAGAAGCAGCGATGATCGACGGCTGCAACCGCCTGACGGCGTTTGTGCGTGTGATTATCCCGGTGGTGTGGCCCGGCATCATCACAACGGCGCTGTTCACGCTGCTGCTGGCATACAACGAGTTCCTGCTCGCACGGTTGCTCTCTGCTTCGCAGACGCCCACCATGCCCGTCGGCATCTCGCAGTTCACCAGTGGTGAGGACGCCCGCCTGATTCCGCTTTCTAACGCGAGCGCGGTGTCGATCACCCTGCCGCTTGTGTTTATCATCATCTTCTTCCAGCGCTACCTGATTAAGGGGCTTGCTGGTGGTGCGGTGAAGGGCTAGGCAAGCAGCAGCACAAAACGCTGTTGTTTCGGTAAGGGTGAACCCTGGGGCGTAGCTGCTGCGCCCCTACACATTTAACTGCAACGTGAAGTACAATACAGGCATACTTTTTTGCAAATGAGGGAGATTAGGCGCGTCTATGACGTCAGAGGCAAACAAGCAGCTTGTCGAAGACATGTACGCTGCAATGAACCGCAATGAGGTCGGGGTTATGCAGCGCTACTGGACAGACGACATGGTGTGGGCAGGTCCGGCGGGCATCGGCACCAAGCATGGCGTGGAACAGTTCGAGCAGGCGGTGCGTGCACCGATGATCGCTGCCATGCCGGACAAGGTCGGTGCGGATGCTGCCCGCATTGCCGAGGGCGATTGGGTTGCCGCGTTTGGCACACAGGAGGCGACATTCACTGCCGACTGGCTCGGCATCCCCGCGACGCAAAAACCCATCAGTATGCGGTATATGGACTTCTGGCGGGTGGAGGAGCGCGACGGCGAGCGCAAGCTGGCGGAAAACTGGGTGCTGATCGACATCCTGGGGGTGCTGGAGCAGGTGGGTTACGATGTGAACAAAGTGCTGCGTTTCGTCGGTGGCAAGGAGCCTGCGTTTTTCGGCGGTGAGCCCAGCCCGTTTGACCCGGAAATTCTCACGCAGATGGCGGCGGTTACCCACGATAACGACACGGGTTACAAACAGCTCGTCGCTGATATGTACGATGGGCTCAACCAGAGTGTGGTGGGCAACATGATGCACTACTGGTTCGACGACATGGTGTGGATCGGTCCGGCGGGCATCGGCACCCGGCGCGGCGTAGATGACTTTGAGCACAACTACCGCGCCGCGTTTATCCACGCCTTCCCAGATAAACACGCGAAGGAAGCGGTTCGCATTGCCGAAGGGGATTGGATTGCCGGGGCGGGCTACCAGGCGACCACCTTTGCTAACGATTGGCTCGGCATCCCGGCGACGGGCGGGCAGGTCAAAGTGCGCTACATGGACTTCTGGCGGGTGGAGGAGCGCAACGGCGTGCGCAAGCTGGCGGAAAACTGGGTGCTGATTGACATCCTGGGGGTGCTGGAGCAGGCGGGTTACGATGTGAACAAAGTGCTTGCGTTCGTCGGCTCGAAATCACCTGCCTTTTTTGATACCGTAGATGATGAAAACTCAGATGTAGTGTAATAGATAGGGAATGTTGGTATATGTTCAGGCAGCACAGCGACGTACACGCCGAGATTGACAGGCGCGAGGCAGCATCTATTGAGGCAGTGCGCGGTTGGGTCGCGCAGCCCTCTTTCTCAGATACGGGCGAAGGCATGGCGGAGGCAGCGGTGTACACCCGTAACCTGCTGGGTACGATTGCCCCCGACGCCCGCATCGTGCCGACAGAGGGCTACCCGATGGTGGTGGGCAGCGTCCGGGCGAAGCAGCAAGGGGCACCGACCCTACTCGTCTACGGGCTGTATGACGTTACACCGCTGTTTGAGCATGAGTGGACGGTAGACCCGCTTGCGGGTGAGATCGTGGACGCCCGCGACATCGGCATCACGTCTATCTCCGGTGCGGTATTGACGGGGCGCGGCGTGAACAACCACAAGGGACCTGTGCTGGCGAGTATCCTGGCGGTGAAAGCGCTGCTAGACGTTACAGGTGATGTGCCTGTGAACCTCATCTACGTGATTGAGGGCGAGGAGGAAATCGGTAGCCCCAGCATGGCAGGCTTTGTGCGGCAGCACTGGGATTTGCTGAACACTGCCGACGGCTGCTGGCTGCCCACGCACCAGCAGAGCACATCCGGTGCGATGAACGTGCGCCGTGCCTACAAGGGGGCGCTGTTCACGGACATTGAGTGCAAGGGCGGTGAATGGGGTGGCACCCGTGATGCGCGGCACATCTGGGCGGGGCACTCCGCTTGGATTGCGTCCCCGCCAATGCAGTTGGTGCGGGGGCTGTCCACGCTGTTCAACGATGAGCAGCGGGCGACCATTGACGGTATTGCCGACGAGCTAACCCACCCGATGGACGAAAACGACCCGTTCATCGCGGAGCTACGCGAGCGCTTTCGGGCGAACCCCAACTGGGAGCAAGACTTGCTGACGAACATGAACGCAGCGGGCTTCCTGGGCGGCAAAGACCTGGCACATCACCTTGTGCACTACATGATCGGCACGACGATCAACATCCAGGGGCTAAGCAGCGGTTATCAGGGTCCGGCGTTTTACACCAACATGCCGGGCAGCGCCAACGCCAAGGTAGACATCCGCTTTACGCCAGGGATTTCTTACGAGAAGGTGGCGGAACTGGTGCAAAATCATCTGAAGAACCGGGGCTATGCGGGCATCCAGCTTAAAAACTGGCGCGGCTACGATGGTTCCCCTGCACTGCCACTGGAAGAGGACACATTGTTGCACGCAGCAAAGCAGACCGCTGCCAACTACTACGACATCCCTGTGAATGTGTGGCCCATCGCCAACAATTGCAGCCCGGCTTCCCTGCTCACTATGCTGGACAAACACATTCCGTACAGTGTGGTCGGGCTGGGGCATGGTGACCGCCCCCACGCGCCAGACGAGTACATCACGCTGGATTCTACGAACAAGATGATGCACTGGACAGTAGACTACCTGCACACGTGGGCGTCCGTCATGCAGCAGAGCGCGACAGCCTCCACAGCAGCAGGCTAGCGCTCCGGGGCGCGGCAGTCTGCTGCTGCGTCCTGCTTTGCATCACTGTTGTTACCCGAACCGCCCGTAAGAAAAACCGCACCGAATCCGTCACCGTTACACAAGATGTAGAGACAAATTGTGTGCAACGACTTGCGGGGACTGCATGGATATACACTTTCTATACTTTGAAGACTGCCCATCTCACCCGGCGGCACTGGAGCGTTTACAGCAGGTGCTGGCAGAAGAAGGCGTGACCGACGACATTCGCATCACCAAGGTGGAGACGGAAGCACAGGCACAGCAGTGGCGTTTCGTCGGTTCTCCGACGATACAGATAGAAGGCGAGGACATTGTGCCACCGCCAGGGGATGCCCCGGCAATGTTGACCTGCCGTGTTTACCAGCTAGAAGATGCGCGCTTTTCCCCCCTGCCGTCCGCGCAGATGATCCGCAACAAATTACGACAAGCACAGGAAGCATAACAGTATGGCACTCGCAATTGGCAACAAAGCAGTTGAATTTGAACTCCCCGGTATTGACGGCAAACACCACCGGATGGAGGACTACAGCGACAAAGCGGCAGTGGCGGTGATCTTCACCTGTAACCACTGCCCGTATGTGCTGGCGTGGGAAGACCGCCTGATTGAGGCGCAGCGCGACTATGCCGAGCGTGGGGTGCAGCTTATCGGCATCTGCTCCAACGACCCGGTGAAGTACCCGTCAGATAACTTTGAGAACATGCAAAAGCACGCGCAGGAAAAGGGCATGAACTTCCCATACCTGCACGATGAGTCTCAGGAGATTGCCCGTGCGTATGGTGCGGAGCGCACGCCGGAAATTTTTCTGTTCGACAAGACGGGCACACTCCGCTACCACGGCACTGTAGACGACAACTACGATAATCCGGCTGCCGTCGCCTCAACGTACTTCCGAGATGCACTGGACGCGGTGCTCGCGGGCGATCCGCCAGCAGTGGCAAACACTGCACCCGTTGGCTGCACCATCAAGTGGAAGTAGAATCTTCTCCTGCTCGCCGCACCGCTAAGACTGCAAGCGCCTGCGGCGGGCGGCGTCTGCTTCTTCGTCCTCGGCAATCATCGCTTCAAGCGCTTCTGTCTCCAGTTCATCGACATATTCGATGATGGCGTCCTTGAGGTAATCGGGTAGCTGGGGGTGGAACTGCTCAAATGTGGCGCGGAACCGCTCGTCGGTGGCGTACGTTTCCCCCAGCCCGCGCAAAAGATCAATGCTCGGCTCGTAGAAGTTGCGCAGGTGCTGGTGCCAGCGCCCCAGGATCGCCTGTACATCAGGATCGGTCGCAGATAGGTCGTCGCTTAGCGCTGTTGCCATGTCCGCGTAGATGGCATCGCCCTCCGCCAGGATAGCGTCTTTTTGTTCCTGGGTGTAGCTGTTCCAGCGCTGCACAGACTCGTTCACCAGGTCGGGTCCGTGCTCCAAGCGGGCGAGCTTGGTGTTGTAGCGCTCTTCTTCTTCAGTAAAGCGTTTTAGGCTCATTGTCGCTCCCCTCTCGTCGTGTTTAGTTGCTAGTTCTGGCAAGGTTTTACACGAAATATGCTACCACGTTTGGGGCTGGGATCGTAGGCGTTGAGCAAGGGTTTGTGTGCAATCGCCGTAGTTGCCCGAACGCGGTGTACGCAGTCGCAGCGGCTCTGTTAGAGTACAGGAAAGATCACCTTTAACAGGAAAGACACCATGAATGCTCTATTCGACCGACGTTGGGGATTGCGCGTCCACGCCGTTCTCTTTTGTGCGGGCATCGCCTACCAAACGTGGCTACGCATGGACCTCTACCGCAGCGGGGACTACACGGTCGATACGCACCCGTTTGCGATCCTTGGTTGGTTTGTGCTCTTTTGGGTGCTGCTGCTGCTGTTCCACGCCTTTTCGCTGGAAGTGTATCGCCAGTTCGACCGAGACTGGCAGCGCTTTGCCTACACCTGGCTGCACATTATGCGTGACGTGCATATTGGGCTTTTCCTGGGTGTGACGAGCTACCTGTGGGCGCTGGTGCTGAGCGTAGCGCGGGTGTGGGGCGGCGGTTTGCTGCTGGGCACCGCAACGGTCATTGCGTCAACTGTGTTTGCGGTGTGGGGTGTGCTCATCATCTTGCAGCAGATGGTCGTGTTTGAGCTAGACCAGCGTGCCGCCCGCCGCGCTGACGCCCAACCGTGACAAGCGCCTAATTGCAACCGGGTTTCGTTGACCCGCGTTGCATCCCCACCTACGATGAGGGCACAGTACTTCTTAACAGACTCCAACATCAGGCGCAAACAGCGTCCAGTACAATGAGATGCGTGACTAAATAGTTGAGAGAGTCCCTATGCAACCCGCCACTGCTGCACACAACGTCAATGGTTCTGTGCCCCATCACACCCTCATCACCCGCCTGACGACCAACGTACAGTCCGCCGTGGTAGTAGACGCGGCAAAGCTCGAACTGATGCTCGCCGCGATGCTGGCGGGTGGGCATATCCTGCTGGAAGATGTGCCCGGCACGGGCAAAACCATGATCGCCAAGGCACTCGCCAAGAGCATCCATGCGTCGTTCAAGAGGGTGCAGTGCACGCCAGACCTGCTGCCGTCTGACGTGACGGGCAGCGCGATTTACAACCAGCGCGAGCAGACATTTGAGTTTGTGCAGGGTCCGGTGTTTGCCAATATTGTCCTGGTGGATGAAGTTAACCGCGCCTCGCCGCGCACACAGTCCAGCTTACTAGAGGCAATGGCAGAAGGTCAGGTGACGGCGGATGGATTCACGCGCCAGTTGCCCGACCCGTTCTTCCTCATCGCCACACAGAACCCGGTTGAAATGGCGGGTACATTCCCGCTGCCAGAAGCACAACTCGACCGCTTCCTCATGCTGCTAAACCTGGGCTACCCGGACTACGCCGACGAGGTGATGATCCTTGAGCGCGAGGAGCACACCAACCCAATGAGCGCGATAGAACCCGTGCTCGACCTGGATAATGTGCTGGCGCTGCGTGCCGCTGCCCGCCGCGTAGACGTTATCCGCCCGCTGAAGGAGTACATTGTGCAGCTTAATCATGCCACCCGAACCCACGAGGCACTGGTGCTGGGCATGAGTCCGCGTGCTGGTGTGGCAATGCAGCGCGTGACGCAAGCACTGGCGCTCATCCGAGGGCGCACATTCGCCACACCAGACGACATCAAGACTGCCGCGACCGCCGTCATGCCGCATCGCGTGCTCAGCCGTGACCGCCGCATCGAAACCGCCCGTGAAACAATACAGGATGTGCTGGGGGCAGTGCCCGTCCCCGTGGAGTAGACCCCGATGGTTGAACAATACATCATCATGATTGCGTGGGCGTGTAATGTGCCGTCACTGCTAATTGTGTGGCTGCTGGCACGCTACGGGGCACCACCTGCCGTGCTCACAGTCTCTGGCGCGGTTTTGGGCGTGAATTTGGCGATGATGCTCGCGCAAGTTGCTGTGCCCCGGTGGCTGCCGCAACCCCGATGGGGGTCGAAATGGTACATGCCATCAATCTACGTAATGCAGTTCACGGGGCTTGTCACCATTTTCGGTTCGTGGCTCAGCGCCGGGGTAATTGGCGCATATGGATTCGCGGAACTGATGGCGGTGTGGCAGTCCTGGCGGTGGGGTTGGGTGTTTGGTGTGGGTATTCCGTTTGCACTGGTGTTGATCCCACTGGCGATATTCGCCACCGCATATACCTTGCTGACCGTCGCTGCGGCAGTCTATTACAAATGCAGACGCATGGCTGTGCCGCCCAGGGAGGTCGCATGAGAGCAACAGGGCGCTTTTACACGTTTCTCGTGGTCGCTTTTATGATGTACCTGTTCGCCAACCAGACGCAGGTCGCATGGCTGTACGTGACGAGTGCGTTTATCGCCGGGGTGGTACCTGTGGCGTGGCTGCTCAATCGGGGTGCGCTGGGTGGCATCGGCGGGGAGCGTAGGCTTAACGATGGTGACGTGTACGCGCCCATCCATGAGGGCGACGAGCTACAGGTGCACTTGCAAATACAGGCAGCACGTCGCCGCGCTGCTGTTCAGGTGGACATTACCGAAACGTGCCCGCTGGTCGCACCAGATGACCCGCAGCACGAGCGCACGGTCTTTGTGCCCATGCTGCCCGCTGGCAATCACATCGCCATAGACTACACCGTGACGGTCTATCAGCGCGGACTGCACACCTTCCCGGCGTTGCAACTCCGTACGCGAGCACCGTTTGGGCTGTTCCAGCGGCACACCGCGCTGAACGTGCCAACCGCGCAGCTTGCCTACCCGCAGGTGCGCCGGGTCGAAGCACTGGCGTTTTTAGATCGGCAGCACGCCGCCCAACTGACCCACAACCGCGCCGGGGTCGGCAGTGAGGTCATCGGCGTGCGCCCCTACCAACCCGGAGACTCGCCCCGGCATGTGCACTGGCGCAGCGTGGCACGTACAGGTCGCCTGGTTAGCAAGGAGTTCGCGCAGGAAACGCAGCCCGGCGTCTCGATTGTGCTGGATCGTTATCTGTCGGCGGATGTAGCACATCACCCCAAAGACAATCCGTTCGAGGTCGGCATTAAGGCGGCGGTGAGCGTAGCAGAGTACGCCCAGCGTAAACGCTACCCGGTGCACATTCACGCGGATGATACCGATTTCGCGGTGCCGCACGGTGCTGTCACCTGGGAGGCGCTGATGCAGTACACAGCACGGGTGCCGCAAATCAATACACCCCGCCTAGCGGAGGTGCTGGAGCGGGGTGGGTTTCGTCAGTTTGTGGTTGTCGTGGTAGCAACGCCATCGGATGGGTTGGTAACGCCGCTAGTTGGGCTAAAACACAGCGGCGCGAATGTGTTGGTTATCTTGCCAGATGACGCCGGGCAACTCACAGACGCGCTGCGCAGCGACGCGCTAGACGTGATAACCCCCAGCGAACTGTGGGGCAGCGGCGCAGACCAAGCGAGCCTACAACCGCCGATCAATATTGCGCATGGTGCTGTTTAGCACGGCGGCAAGCATCACCATGACAACGAACACCACAACATCAAGTGCGAGCACAAGCTTCATGGGTAGTCCGGCGAACGACAGCAGGTACAGCGCGACGGGTACGATCACTGCGAGCAGCAGCGAACTGTTCCGTATGTTCTTCATACTGTTGAGGTTGTTTTCCGTCATGACCGTGCACCTTTCTAACAATAGTCTCATCTTTATTAAACCACGTTAACGTCGGAAATCCATATGAAACTCCCATTGCAGCGCTTAGCGCCGCCATTCCAACAAAGCAAACAAACTCCGTGGACGTAGCCCCATGACATCCCAACCGACGCCGCGCTTTTTGCGCTCCCCGTTCTCGTTTGATCGCTCCGCCGAGCCATCTGGCAGGCTGCGGGCGCTTGCCGCCGGAACGCAACTCGTTGGCATGACCGCCGAGGCGCTCGTAACCGGGCTGTGGGTCGTGTGGCTTTTGGCAGTGGTCATCTTGATTGCTGGGCACGCTTATGCCTACCGTGCCGCCCGAACCGGACAGCGGCTCAAGTGGGTGCGGGTGATGGCGTTTGTTGGCTTTCACCTCACCTTCTGCTGGATGGTCACGGGTATCTTCCTGGGCGTTACCTACCCACAGGCGCAGTTTGCCATGCTGGCAACCGCCGTCGTCACGCTGGAGGTGTGGAGCCGCATGAACCTGAACGCGGCAATCGGCTTGGGGCTGGCAAACCTGTACGTTGCCGCCACGCTCAGCCGGGGCTGGGACTTTTTCTTCTTCCTGTTGGCGTATATGGCGCTGTGGCTGGCGTACCTGTGGGCGGCAGACAGCATCGACGGGCGCAAGCGGCAAACACACCCCAGCGGTGTGCGCCGACCCTCCATTGTGCGACCCCGACCGCGCCGTGTGCCCCTGCTGGGCTGGGGACTGCGCTTTGGGCTGCTGCTGAGCGTGGTGTTCCCGCTGGTGTTTATGTTCACGCCGCGCTATGCCGGGCGACCGCTGTTCATGCCCATTACACTGCGCCTACCCGTCCAGCAGGAGCCGTCCGCCTCGGTCATCAACCCGGCGGTGCCACTGGTGCAAATCCAGGGGGAGGTGAACCGGGGCGAGAGCGAATACTACTTCGGCTTTGCCGATCAGGTTGACCTCAGCTATCGCGGCGGGCTATCCAGCACCGTCATGATGTATGTAAAAAGCCCCGCCTGGAGCTACTGGCGTGGCTACGCGCTGGACAGCTATAACGGGCGCACATGGTCACAGTCGGATGAGTCGCTACAGACGGTGCGCCCGGACGACGACTTCAGTTCGCGCTTTGATGTGAACCCAGGCTCCCCCGGTTACAACGGCGAGTGGTTCGTGCAGAGCTTTTACATCGTGCAGGACATGCCCAATATCATCTGGACGGGGGGCACCCCGTTCCAGGTGTACTTTGCTGCAAACGAACTGGGGCAGGACAGCACCGGGGGGCTGCGCGTGGGCACCGCCCTGGCATCGGAGACGACGTATTCGGTTATCTCCAACCGTGTGGACTACCCGCCGGAGTCACTACGCACCGTTGACGGCGACATCCCGCCGGAGGTTGCCGCTAAGTACCTGCAACTGCCGGGTACCGTCACAGAGCGCACGCGCCAACTTGCGCTAGACCTGACCGCCGATGCCGCCACCGATTACGACCGTGTGATTGCCGTGCGCGATCATTTGCTGACCTACGAGTACGACTTTTTCCCGCCGCCGCAGCCCCCGAATACCGACGCGGTAGACCTGTTCTTGTTTGAAGACCAGCGCGGCGTGTGCGAGCATTACGTTAGTGCCATGGTGGTGATGCTGCGCAGTTTGGGCATCCCGGCGCGGTTTGTGGTGGGTTACGGCAGCGGGGACTACAACCCGATGAGTGGCTACTACACCGTGCGAGCCAACGACGCCCACGCCTGGGTGGAGGTGTACTTCCCGGACTACGGCTGGGTGCCGTTCGACCCAACGCCGGGCTGGAACGGCGACCCGCAAACCGGACCCGTGGACACCTGGGTGTTTTCTAATTGGTTGGACGGCGCTGACCTGCCCAGTGTGCCGCTGGGTGAGCTTGCCGCTGCTGGTGCGGGGGTGTTCGCGATGCTGAGTGTGTTGCTCACGCCGCTGCTCATTGCCGTGGGCATTGCCGCGATGGGTGTGTTTGTGTGGTGGCTGCTGCGCTGCTACGCACGGACTCGTCCACGCCGTTACCATACGCACGCCTCGCGGCGGGCGGTGTTCCGGGCATACCGCCGGGCACAGTTCTGGCTGCGAGCACGCCGCTTACCGTGGCAAACGGTCACGGAACATGCCGCCCAGCACGAGCGGCTGCGCAGGCTGGCGAACGCCGTGGAGGTCGCTGCGTACAGCCCGCACCCACCAGACGACGAAACCGTCGCACAGGCACGCAACTGGCGTGGCAACGACAAACCTACTCTGCCTTGAATTGCTCGCTTGCACTTTGGAGATTTTCGGCGCCGCTTGATGTGAGAAAAGACAACGAAACTTGCGCGGCACGCCAACGCATACAAATACCGTATTGGGTTTTCTCGAATGTTACATCATCAGGTTTGGGATGCTTGCGCTCGGTCATCACATGTCCAGGTTTTCGTGCCGGACGCGCAGAAGCGCGTCCCTACGGTTTACAACGGTGACGGTTGTGGTAGGGACGGCGTTTTTGCCGTCCGCCGTGATGCCTGCAACAAGCCAATTTGCGGTGGGGCGGCGGGCGAGGCGTGACACCTCGCCCTTGTGATGCGGTCTATTCCGCCAGTAGCTGTTCTGTCCGGTCTACGCCGACGCTGAAGTACTTCGCGTCCGGGTGGTGGGCGTAAATCGCCGCCGTGGACTGCTCCGGCACCAGTTGGTAGCTGGATGTGAGCGACATGCCGATTTGCTGCACACCCGGCAGCAGGTTGAACACCACCGTGTGGTCTTCCAGGTCTGGGCAGGCGGGGTAGCCCCAGCTATAGCGCTTGCCGCGCTTGCCAGGGATGCCCAGCTCTCGGGTGACGTGGCGCGTTACATAGTTGGCGACAGCCTCTGCCGTTTGCACCGCCAGCCCATGGAAGAAGTACGCCTCGGAGTAGTTGTCTGCGTTTTGCAGTTCGTCGAACGCGTCGTTTGCCACCTCACCCACGGTCACCACTTGCAGCGTGACCACATCGGTCTTGCCGCTGTCTATCGCCGCGTAGTAGTCACTGATGCACACGAAGTCCCCACCCGGCTGGCGCGGGAACATGAAACGTGCTGCCTCTACCTTCTCGCCGGTCGCGGTATAGCGTTCATGATCCCAGATGATAAGCGCGTCGCCGTCGCTGTTCGCCGGGAAGTAGCCATATGTTGCCTGCGGTTGCAGCGTGCCTGCCTGGATTGCCGCCTTTTGCATCTGTGTTAGCCGCGCCTCGAACTCCGCCTGGATGCGTTCCCACTCCTCGCCTTTGGCGTTCTTGGCACCCCAGCTTAAGCGGAACAGTTCGGGCTTATGGATGTACTTGAACACGATTTCCAGCGGCATTTCCTCGATCACCCGTGCACCCCAAAACGGCGGTGTAGGGATCTCCGCCGGGGCAAGCTTTTTGCCAGCGCGGTTGGGCAGCGTGCGCTTGGCGGGTGTTTTCTTACCGATCTCGTCGTACGCCTCGGTGATGATCTCTGTTACGAAGCTGTCTCGCTGGTCTTTGTCAATCAGCTTATCGACAACCGCAAGCCCCTCGAACGCATCCTTGCAGTAGAACACGCCCGGCGTGTACGGTTCGCCGCTGTCATCCAGGAAGAGAATGCGCCGCCCGAACTTGCGATTGATTGCCGCCCCGCCCACCAGCACCGGGATCTCCAGCCCGCGCCGTGCCAGTTCGTTAACCACCAGTGGCATCTGCTTGGAGGTGCTCACCAGCAGCGCACTCAGCCCGATCGCGTCCGCGTTGTACTCCTGTGCCTTCTCGATAATGGTGTTTACGGGTACCTGCTTGCCGATGTCGTGCACGGTGTAGCCGTTGTTGCTCAAGATGGTCTTCACGAGGTTCTTGCCGATGTCGTGTACATCTCCGTAGACGGTTGCCAGCACGACCGTGCCTTTGGTGCTGCCCTCCACCTTCTCCATGAACTGTTCCAGGTGCGCCACAGACTTCTTCATGACCTCTGCGCTTTGCAGCACAAACGGCAAAATCAGTTCACCCGCGCCGAACTTGTCGCCCACTTCTTTCATCGCGGGCAGCAGCACGTTGTTCAGCACCCAAACCGGGTCGTTGCGCGTCAGCGAGTCGTCAATGCGCTTCTCTACGCCGTCCTTCTTGCGGTGCACGATCTGCCAGTGGATTGCCTCCTCGCTGGTCATGTCCTCGGTCGGGTCTGCCTGCTCGTCGTCCAGTTGAACATCGTTTTTCTCAAAGTACTGGATGAAACGCGGCAGTGCGTCCGGGTCGGTGTTGAAGATCAGGTCGTTGGCAACTTTGCGCTGCTCATCCGGGATTTCACTGTAGGGCTTGATGTGCGCCGGATTGACGATTGCCATGTCTAGCCCTGCCTGCACGCAGTGGTACAGGAACACACTGTTCAGCACCGCGCGAGCGCCCTTGCTCACACCAAAGCTAACGTTGCTGATGCCTAAGCTCGTCAGCACGCCGGGGATGTTCTGCTTAATCAGCTTGAGCGCTTCGATGGTCTCTACGGCATCGTTGCGCAGTTCCTCCTGCCCGGTCGTGAGTGGGAAGGTGAGCACGTCGAAGATCTGGTCTTCTGCCTTTAGCCCATACTCGTCCACGGCAATATCCGTGATGCGCTGCGCGATTTCCAGCTTCTTGTCGCGGGTGTGCGCCATGCCTTCTTCGTCAATCGTCATGGACATGACCGCCGCGCCGTACTTCTTCGCCAATGGGAAGACGCTGTCTACCCGGTCGCGTCCGTTTTCCAGGTTGTTGCCGTTGATGACTGCCTTGCCCGGATAGATCGAGAGTGCGGTTTCTGCCACGTCTGTCTCGGTTGTGTCGATAATCAACGGTACTTCCACCGCCATGCTCAGCTTTTTGACGAGCTTTTCCATCTGCTCAAGCTCGTCGTCGCGCTCGGTCAGTGCCACGCACACATCTAGCATATGAGCGCCGTTTTCCACCTGCCCAACGGCAATTTCTACCAGGCTGTCGTAGTCATCGGCGAGCAGCAGCTTCTTCACCTTGCGCGATCCCTGGCTGTTCACGCGCTCACCAATGAGCGTCGGACCGGGGTCGTTGATCATGCGGGCGGCGGTCATGCCGCTCGACGCCTGCGGCTCGATGCCGTTTACCACACGTTGCTTTGGCGCGGGTCGCGTCGCCTTCCCGTCGACTAAATCCTGGTGGCTGTGCCCGTGTACCTTGCGGTACAGCAGGTCGAGATGCTCCGGGCGGGTGCCGCAGCAGCCCCCCACAATGCTAACGCCCCACCTGGCGAACTCGCTCACCATGTCGCTGAACGGTTCCGGCTCCATCGGGTAGACTGCTTCGCCATCCACGTTGATGGGCAACCCCGCGTTTGGCAGCACGCTAATGGGGAACGGGCTGCGCTCGACGAGATACTGGATTGGCTGGCGCATGTACTCCGGTCCGGTAGAGCAGTTCATGCCGAACACGTCAATGGACAGCGCATCCAGCGTGACTAGCGCCCCGGCGATGTCTGTGCCGAACAGCATACGCCCGGAGGTGTCCAGCGTGATCTGCGCCTGTATCGGTATCCGCACGCCAGCATCCGCAAAGTAGCGGTTGATGCCCTCTACCGCCGCCTTCACCTCCAGGATGTCCTGGCTGGTTTCCAGCAGCAGCAGGTCGGCACCGCCTTCGACCAACCCCTGCGCCTGCTCGTAGAACAGGTCGCTCAGTTGGGCAAATGTCCAGTCGGAAAGCGACGGGTCATCACCGCTGGGCAGCTTACCGGAAGGACCCATGCTGCCTGCCACGAAGCGCGGCACGCCCGTCTTCTGCTCATACTCGTCGCACACATCGCGTGCCAGCGCTGCCGCCGCCCGGTTGATCTCCAGCACGCGGTCGCCCAGTCCGTACTCCTCCAGCGTGAGCCGATTGCCACGGAAGGTGTTGGTTTCCACGACCTCGCTGCCCACCGCCAGGAACGAAGCGTGAATCTCACGGATCATGTCTGGGCGGGTGATGACGAGGTAGTCCACGCAGCCCTCGTACTGCTGCCCCCCGAAGTCCTCAATGGTCGGGTTGTAATTCTGGATGCTGGTGCCCATTGCGCCGTCAAACAGCACAACATGATCGTCAATGGCGTCCAGGTAGCGGCGGTTGGTGTGGTCGGTTGGTTTCGGCATGCGTGCCTCCGTAATGATTTCAAACAATAATCGTTATGCGTTGGTGTTGCGTTCCCGCGCCAATTGGTCAATTGCGTCCTTAGATTCCTTCAGCCCAGCGCCCGTGAGTTCGCGCAGCCGCTTGATGGCGTGTACCTTCTCGCCTTCGTCCACATAGCCGAGTAGTTCGGCGTCGTGCAGCGCCTCTGCAATGGTGGTTTGCAGGGTTTGCAGGTTAATCGGCTTTGCCAGCGTGTTGATCGGTGTGGGCGTGCGTTCTCGGTTAAAAATCGGCATGACAAATATCAAAATCAGCACAGCAAATGCAATCAATATCTGTAATGTCCTGCCGCCCTGTGACCCTTGCGCCATGTCATCCTCCCACCCGGTCGTCTGCGATGTCTCGTCTGTATAAAATGAACTGTGGCGAAAACGCTCGCTATCCGCTTTAATGGGGGCGAACATTTGTGCCCGTTGTTTTAGAATGCCTATTATGCCAGAACCGCTGAAGAATATGTATAACCGTCATTATGTCAGCACATTAGCAGATGCTGTAAAAACGGTTCATAAACGATTTAATGACGATGTTTTCCTTGCAGATGTGTTTGATGACGCGTGGGGCAGTCTTGAACTCAAAGCACGGACGCGCCACATCACGGTTTGCTTACAGCAGCACCTGCCACCAGGCTACCCAACGGCGGTCGACGTCTTGCGAGAGGCGGCACAAGCGGAGGCACTCGCGGCGTTTGGCTACGAAAACATGATCTTCCCGGATTTTGTGGAGGCACACGGGTTAGGTCACTGGGATGCATCCATCGCAGCAATTGAGCAGTTCACGCAGCAGTCCAGCGGGGAGTTTGCGGTGCGCCCGTTCATCTTGCAAGACGAAGCGCGCATGATGGGGCAAATGCGTGCGTGGGCACATCACGATAACTACCATGTGCGGCGGCTCGCTAGCGAAGGCTGCCGCCCACGCCTGCCCTGGGCAATGTCCCTGCCCGCCTTCAAGCAAGACCCGGCACCCATCCTGCCGATTTTGCACGCGCTGAAGAACGACCCAACCGATTACGTGCGGCGCAGCGTGGCAAACAACCTCAACGACATCGCCAAGGACAACCCCGACGTCACGTTGGCGGTGCTGACGGAGTGGCAAGCATCCCCCACCGACGACATCCAGTGGATCACACGGCATGCGCTGCGCACTTTGGTTAAGGCGGGCGACACACAGGCGCTGGCGCTGCTGGGCTACGGCGCAGTGGATGTTCGTGTGGATGACTTGCGTGTGCAACCCAAAGCGATCCGCATCGGCGAGGACATCACGTTTTCTGCCGTGATTACCACGCAGGGGGAAGCGCCGCAATCGCTGCTGATTGATTATGTGCTGCACTTTGTGCGGGCAAACGGCAGCAGCAACGCTAAGGTGTTCAAGCTGACCACACGCGAGCTACACCCCGGCGAAACGCTGCACCTCAGCAAAACGCACAGCTTCAAACGCATTAGTACACGCCGATACTACCCTGGCCCCCACGCGCTGGAAGTCCAGGTGAACGGTGTGGTACGGGCACGCTGCGAGTTCGAGTTGCGGTCAGTCGGTTGAGGCGTTCTCGTCCAGGCTAACCGTGTCCGTCGGCGCGTCGTCACCGAACTCGCTGAGCAGGAACCATGCTTTGCTGCGCCCACCCTGCATGTCAATCACTTCGTGGTCGGGGAACATCGTCAGGATTTGCTCGCGGTAGCGTGCGTCTGCGCGGTCGCGTGCCAGCACAATGTCACTATCGAGGTGCGGGGTGGTGACACCCATCAATGTGCCGTTGGAGCGCCACGTCATGTTGTCTCCGGTGACGATGACCAGCGCGGGTTTGTCGGTTTCACGCATGGCTTGCACCTGCTCTACGTGGAAGGCAGAGACGTTGTTGTAGCCGTGCAGCAGTTGTAGCCGTGGCATGGTGAAGCTTATGGCGAAGTAGGCGGTGAGGGCGACCAGCGCCACGTACACAGTTGCCCGCCACCCCACAGACCGGGCGGCTAACCACCCCGGCAAAATCGCACTCAGCAGCGCCGCTGCTGCCAGCCCCTCGAAGTAGTAGCGTGTGCTGTAGCGCTGCGAGCCAATCCAGTAGGCAAGGTGCACGGCAATCACGGAAGCAGGCACCGCCAGCAGCACCAGCGTCCAGCGACGGCGCGGTTTTGCCAACACAAGTCCGGTGACAATGCCAAAGGGCACCAGCAGCCAGCTATATCCTCGACCGGGGTACTCCCGCGTGCCGATGAGTAGGTGCTCACGCTGCGCATAGGTCAGCCCGCCTAGCTGCCACCCGAACAGGTCAGACGCCGTTAACGTCAGGTCTTCGCGGGCATGACGGATGCCCTTATCCAGCGTGTGCCCAAACCGTCCATGATTCTCACCAAAGCCAACCGTATCGTATGACCACACGAGCGTGTAGGTGTTTAGCGTGGCGTCGCCCGTCACGGCATAGCGATACAGGAACACAAACGGCACAAAAGTCAAGGCGACCAACCCCAATGCGACCAGCGGTGCCAGCCTGCGCCAGAAGTGCTGCCGCTGGCGTACCAGCGCCCACAGCAGCCGCAGCAGGCTGTAGATGATGAAGGGTGCCGTCACGCCGACGGCGGACAGCGGGCGGTTGACGAACAACAACCCCAGTGCCAGCCCCGCCAGCAGTCCCCACCGCAGCGGATGCCTGCTCGTTTCTAGCCGCCAGTAGGCATACGTAAACAGCGCGGCACACGTCAGCGCGGCGGTGTGCCCCATCAGCGAGCCGTTGAGCAGCAGCGCCATCGGGGAGAATGTCACCAACAGTGCGGCAATCAATCCAGTGTCCGCATTGAATATTTCCTCGCCTGTGCGGTACACCAGCGCGACCGTCAGCGCGGCGCAGGCGGCGTTCACCCACCAGGGGGCACCCAGCAGCACCCCCACCGCCAGGATCGCAGACCAGCCGGGCGTGTACTTGCTAAAGCGCTTGCCGTCGTAGTCCACCACAAATGGCTGCCAGAACGGGGTGCGCGGTTGGGGCGTTTCCATGTAGATGTTGCCGCTGGCAAACACCCGCGCCTGGTATAAATACGCGAGTTCGTCTTCGAGGTGCGGCAGCCGCTCAAACACAACCCGGCTTACGGCGGCGCTGAGCAAAAACGACAGTATCACAAGTCCAAAGGCAAAATATCGCTGCACAAGCTGTCCGTTACAGTTACTGGCAAACCAACGCTCAGCATTATACATGGGCGGCGCACGGGTGGTAGTGGCAGCGATTTTAGGGTTGGCACGCTAGGGGGCGCTGCTATAATTGGGCGGCTTCGTAAGTTAACGAAATCAGATCAAACACCACGCCTCCCCGCGAGGCGTGCTTAGATATAGGCGGAACGGAACGACTACTATGAAAATTATCCTCCTCGCAGATGTGTACAACCACGGTGTTGCCGGTGAAGTCGTAGAAGTAGCAGATGGCTTTGCCCGCAACTTTCTGATCCCCAAGGGCATGGCAACCAAGGTGAGCGATAGCTCGCTGAAGCGCTTTGAGAAGGTGCGCGAAAAGGCAGAGCAGCGCCGCATGGAATACGAAGGCATGCTCAACGAGCTTGGGCGCAAGATCGACCGCACCGACCTGGTGTTCTTCCGGCGTGCCGCGAACACGGGCAAGCTGTTCGGCTCCGTCACCACACAGGACATTACGGAAGAGCTCGACCGTGTTACTGGCGTGGACATCAACCGTCGCCGCATCAGCCAGCAGGGGCTGCGCGAGACGGGACTGCACGAAGTCCCCGTGCGGCTCGGCACCGATGTATCCCCCATTTTGAACATCCGCGTGATCCCTGAGGACGAGCGTGTGGAGTTTGAGCGCCAGCGTGCCGCCGTCGAAGAGGGGCTGATCGAGGCGATTGAGTTCACGGAGCTTGGCAACATCGTCCCAGTAGACTTTGCCAAGCTGCAACGCAAGGCAGAAAAAGAAATGGCAGAGGCAGAAGCAGCAGAGGCAATCGCCGCTGTTGTGGAAATCACAGAGGATACCCTGCCAGACAACGACGTTGTCGATGTCACCGGTGATGACATCGAAATGACGGAAACCGAAACCGAATAGCCCCTCCCCAGCGCGAACCCGACCCGACCCCACTGCATAACGTGGGGTCTCCGCGCCAGTTTGCTCGTGAGTCGAGAGTAACACATGGATGCACACGCGCTTGGGCGCTACCTGCGGGAAACCCGTGAGGCGAAGGAACGCACGCTTGAAGACGCAGAGCATTCGCTCAGAATACGCCGCCGCATCCTGGAGGCGTTTGAGCGGGGTGAGCTAGAGTTTAGCGATCTTTCCGTGGTGCAGGTGCGCGGCTTCGTGCGCAATTACGCCCGCTACCTTGGGCTGGACGAAGACAAGGTCGTGGGCTACTACGAAGCGGCACTGCAAGAACTACACAACCCCAAGAAGAAACCCCGCCGCGCCCGCAAAAAACAGCAACAGGCAATCGCAGAGCCGCCCGCCCCGCCCAAAGTGAGCACGCGCGAGGTGCCCGTCGCTGCCCGCTCTATAACGGACACCGACCCATCGCTGCCAGCGGTGCCCACACACCTCTCGCTGGAAGACAGCATCGCTATCCGCAGGCGGCGGCGCATGAGCACGTTGAACCGTACTGTGCTGTTTCTGGTTGCATTGGCGGCAATTTCCGTGATTGTTTTTGTGTCTGTGGAACTGCTGAGCGTGCCCGCCGCTGCCATTGACGTCGAATCGTTGCCGGACATCATCGTGACGGAAACCAGCACGCCCACGTTCACACCGCTGCCCACATCGACATCCGTGCAGGCGGCATTTGCCCCCACGGAACGCACGTATCTTGCCCATACCTACGATGGCACAGGCGTGATGGTGTCCGTACTCACGCAGCAGCGCACCTGGGTGCGCTTTGTAGTGGACGGTGAAGAACGTTTTGTGGGCACCGTCCCGCCAGACAGCGAGCTAGAGGCAAAGGGCTTCGACCAGATCGAAGTGAGTGCGAGCAACGCAGAGGCACTGCTTGTGACCTACAACGGGCAGCCGCAGCGCTTGCTGGGTGCGCGTGGGCAGCGCGTGGATGTGATCTTCACACCTACAAACATCGAGATTAGCGGGGGCGGGGACTTCCAGCCCACATCTGAGTTTTCTCCCACACCGCCGCCCACATCGGAAGTAGATGTGGGCTCGCTCATCGAAGCGCAAACACCATCCAGCACGCCCGGTCCCAGCCCTACGCCATCGCTCACGTTTACGCCGTCGCTTACGCCACCCCCTAGCAACACGCCGACGCAAACACCCATCCCGACCGACCCGCCCACCATCACGCCAACTGTCGGTCCGTCACCCACGCAGACGGCAACCGCAACTGTCACACTCACGTCCACGGCATCCCTCACGCCAGAACCCAGCATCACGCCTACGCCGTCCGCTGTGTTGCCGCTGCGCATCACACCCACTGGGCAAACGCCCACCAAGCCCGGCAGCTAACCCGATGTTATGTACAATTGCCTGCTGAACACGCAGAGAGAGAAGAGATCGCTATGCCAAAGATCAAAACCCGCAAAGATAACTACTACCTCGTGAGCCTCGGCTGCTCCAAGAACACGGTCGATAGCGAGAGCATCGCCCAGGTGCTAAACAACAACGGCATGCGTGCCGTGGGCGACCCGCGCCGCGCCGAAGTGATGATCGTGAACACCTGTGGCTTTATCAACAGCGCCAAGCAGGAGTCCGTTGACATCTTGCGTGAACTGGTTGCGACCAAGCGCACCGGGCAGATGGTCATCGCGGCGGGCTGCCTGTCGCAGCGTTATGGCACCAACCTGGTGCAAGAAGTGCCAGGGTTAGACGGCGTCATCGGCACCCGCCGCTGGATGGACACGTTTGACCTGATTGGACGCCTGCGCACCCGCCAACACCCGGAACCGCTCTATCACCTGCCGACGGAAGCGGAAACCGTAGGGTTAGACGAGCGCGGTGTGCTGCGTGCCAGCGTGCAGGGTGCCAGCGCCTACCTCAAAATTGCCGATGGCTGCCGCCGCCCGTGTGCGTTCTGCGCCATCCCTAAAATCAAAGGGACAGCGGTCAGCCGCCCGCTGGAGAAACTGGTGGCAGAGGCAGTGCGCCTGCAAGACATGGGCGTGCAAGAACTCATCCTGATTGCGCAGGACAGCACGGATTACGGCTATGACCTGGGCATGAAAGACGGGCTTGCCCACCTGCTGGACGCAATTGTGGCGGCAGCGCCAAACATCCCGTGGATTCGCATCATGTACGCCTATCCGGGTTACGTCACGCCCCGGCTGATGGAAACTATCGCCAAGCACGACGCAATTTTGCCCTACCTCGATATTCCGTTGCAGCACGCCCACCGCGAGACGCTCAAGCGGATGCGCCGCCCGGCAAAGGTAGAGTGGGTATACGAGACGCTGGGCAAAATGCGCGAGATCATCCCGAACCTGTGCGTGCGTACCACGTTTATCGTCGGCTACCCTGGCGAGACCGACGAGGAGTTCGACGCGCTGGTCAAGTTCGTGGACGATTTGCAGTTTGACCGTGTGGGCGCGTTCAAGTACTCGTATGAACTGGGCACCCCCAGCGCGGAACTGCCCGGCATGGTAGACGACGACGTGAAAGAAGACCGCTACAATCGCCTGATGGCGCTACAGCAGGGCATCAGCCTGAGCAAAAATCAGGCACTGGTAGGGCAAACGCTTGATGTGCTGGTGGAAGGTCATGGGGTGGGCGAGGACGAAGACGGCAACGAAACGGGCGACATCCTCAGCCTGGGGCGCAGCTACCGCGACGCGCCAGAGATTGACGGGTACGTTATCGTGGAGGGTGAGCTGCCCCCCGGCGAGATCGTGCCTGTTCGCATCACCGGGGCGACGACCTACGACCTGCTCGCCACCGTAGACACCACCCAACCCATTGTGATTGAGCCGGGCAAGCACTACGGTGAGGGCATGATTGACGCGGAGTAGGTCGTCGGGGCGGTCTGCCGCCTAGTCATCCTCCAAAAAGCGCGTCACCTGATTGCTGTTGTTATCCGTCCGCGCCTCCGTAATATTGCGGTTGGGGTCGTACACACAGATGATGGTAACATCGCGTCCGCCGCCGCTGTCCACGCGCAGCGGAATCACAAACTGCGCCTGTGAGCCGGGCTGCAACCCGCCGCCACTAAACGTAACTTCGACGTCTTGTGGCTCCACATTGCAGAAGATCTGCGAAACGGGCAGGAATTGCCCGCCATCGTTGCGAATCGTCACCACAACCTGGAAGGGTTCGTCCTCTTCCAGGTCACGGTCTACATCCACGCGCACCACGTTGGCGTCTGGCAGGACGGGCGTGGCGGTGGGCACAGGCGTGGGCGTAACAGGTGGCAGTGGTGGCTCCACCTCCGGTGCGTCCAGGATGTTACCCCGCAGCCGCACCACGCTGGGCGCTACCCAACCTCGCTCACCATCAGGCGTGAGCACCAGCAGCCAGTTTGTGCCACGGGAACTGCGCCCTATCACATCTAGCACCGTGCCGGGTTCCAGCCCTGCCTCAATGCTGTAAAGCGTGCTGTCCCCGCTACGTAAGTTGGCAATCACCAGCACTTCGGCAGTGAGATCGCCGGAAAAATCGGTGGGGGTGGGGCGTAGCACGGCGGTCCCAGCTAACGTAGACAGCGGGGGCGGCGTGGCAGCGGTGCCACCACTGCGAGCGGCAGCAGTCGCAGTGAGCGCGAGCAGTGCGTTGTTGACGGATGCGTCAGCGTCCAGCGTGGTGTCTTCAGCGGTATCCTCGTTGAGCGCTGTGTTTTCTACACGGACGGGCGATACAATGTTGAAGACAGCACGCCCATCGGTGACCACGGTCAGGCGCAGGGCGTAAATGCCATCGGGTGCGAGTGTTGTGTCCCATTCGCCCAGCACATCGTCGTCCACCGTCGCGCGGGTGGGCAGTGTCGCCGGGAACCAGGTATCGTCCTGCCCGGAAATCGGCACGAGGGCATCGTTTAGCGGTTGGTACTCAATGAAGTAGTTCACCTGCCCCGGCACATTGGCGCTTCCGAGTATCTGCACGCTGCCACGCACCACATACACGGGCGGCGGGAACGTAATCACGGCATCCGGGTTTGTGTCGTCTTGTGCCGTCCCTACCGCCACAAACGCGCCCACCACCAGCAAAATCAACACCACTACCAACACGCGCTTCACCATTTTTTGCACTCCTCATATGCCTATGATTGCCACCCACTTGCCTGAGCAGGAGTTTATACACCTTGCAGATATGCTGCAACCTGGGCACACCAATGCACGCGGACTGATTGCGGGCAGGTGCGGGTGCCCATTATGCTGGGGGGCAATACAGATCACAGATCATGCAACAAGGGAGAAAAAGGGAGAAACCCACATGAAAACCATCGGCATTATTGGCGGCATGAGTTGGGAATCATCGGCGGAGTACTACCGCATCGTGAACGAAACGGTCAAAGCGCGGTTAGGCGGCTATCACTCTGCTGACTGCCTGATGTACTCGGTGAACTTCCACGATGTTGAGACGCGGCAGATGTCCGGTGCGTGGGATGAACTGGGCGACATGATGGCGTCTGCGGCACAGCGGCTAGAGCGCGGCGGCGCGGACTGCATTGTGCTGGCGACCAACACCATGCACAAGCTAACGGAGCACATCGAAGCAGCGGTTGACACACCGTTTTTGCACATCGCAGACGCAACCGCGCAGCGCATCCAGGCGGCGGGCATCACGGATATTGGGCTGCTGGGTACGCGCTTTACCATGGAAGACGACTTTTACGCGGGTCGCCTGCGAGACAAGTTCGGGCTGAATGTGATTGTGCCGGATGACGCCGGGCGCACCCGCGTGCACGATGTCATCTATGACGAGCTGGTTTTAGGAACCGTCAACGCGTCGTCACAGGCGGACTACGTGGCGATTATCGGGCAGATGGCGGCACAGGGGGCACGGGGTGTCATCCTCGGCTGTACAGAAATCACGCTGCTTGTCCAGCAGGCGCACAGCCCCCTCCCGGTGTTCGATACCACCCGCATTCATGCGGAGGCAGCGGTCGATTTTGCGCTGGCATAAGGAAGCGTCTAAGCGTCGTCCAGATTGAGCGTGTGGTCTTTGCTCAGCAAAAAGCGCCCCGCTTCATCAAGTGTGTTAAACGTGTCGGACTGCATCCCGGTTACATAGGAGAACAAGCGCCCGATGAAGTGTGCTTGGCGGTTCGTGCCGACGATCAGCATCCAACCCGCGTTTGATGGTTTACCGCCGTCGATGATGAAGTTGTATAGGTTCAGCGTCAGTGGGAACTTCTGCAAGCCTGTGTGCTCCAGCACGAGATGTACAGGGGCCTTGCCCGTCGCGTAGAATGCAGCGAGTGAATCGTATGCCTGTTGCGCATCATAGGGAGAAATACTGCCGTGCACATGCAAATGGATAACCCGCTCCGCCAGCAGCCATCGAACGTCGTATGGCATGTTGTCGCGCTCCTCTCGATCTGTCGAATAGTATATCACTGTTTGAAAACTCAAACGTCGAGTAAATTGTCTAAAAATTGTTGCGTCTTTATCAGTTTATATGCCTTAATGCTGCCTTTGTTGTTTGGTTCCGGCAGTGCCCAAGTTCTGGCAGCACAAAACGATACCACAACTATTCTGCTATATGACAGCTTGACTGGGGAAGTGATCCGGGTTGGGGCAGATGGCACGGTGCAGACGACATTCACGCTGCCAGCACAAAGCGCAGGTGCCTACCCACAGAATGTTGCTGTCTCCGCACAGGGAGACACATTCGCTTACGTGATCTACGGCGAGTCCCCCACATTAAACGTGCTGCGCGGGGAGCAGGTGTTTGTGCAACCGCTGCCCGCTACCACCACAGCAGACAGCTTAGCATTTGTGGCATCGTCGGCGCTGTTCACGCCGGGCGGTGACCAATTTGCGTTCGCCTATGCGACCGGGGAGGGCAACTGGCAGGTACAGCTACTGGCGGAGTCCGCTGGGTGGGCACCTGTTGCCGTGCTCGATCAAACGGCGTCTATACCCGGTGTTTCTCAGTTGGATGCACTGGGACGCTCGCCCATTGTGCAGCGGCTGAACCCGGACGGCATAATCACGTTGGTGCTGGCGGAGCCGTTCTCCGGCTTCCAGACGAACTTTGCCACCGCCTTCGCTTGGAACCCCACCGACGGCACCGTCACGCGGACGGACGTGCCCACTGCCATTGACGGGGATGTGCTCAACGAGAGCGAACTCACGCTGCTGTTCGACCCGGCACTGCCCAACACTGCTGACGCCTTTACCTACCCGCAGGCGAACGCGCTCTACCTGACCGAACCGGGCGCACAGCGGCGCCTGTTGTTCAACGCGGCGAATGTCTCGCTGTTCTGGTCGCGGTTTGTGACGGGCGGGCAGTATGTGTTGGTGGGCAGCTTCTCCCCGGAGAACCGCATCTCCTGGCTGATCTTGACGCCGGGCGGGGATGTGGTTGGCGACTTCCCGCCACTGCAAATGACGGGCGTCGTGGGTACGCCAGGCGGTTTTGTGTACACGGTCGATGCGGGCGCAAACGCGGGTAGCTTGCTGTACCGCGTTGAGGTGACTGCTGATGGCGCGGGCGACCCGGTCGAGGTGTGGAGCGGACCGGAAGGCGCTAGCTACCGCGTCATCTGGGCGGGCTAGCTCACCAGCCGAACGACCCGGAACGTCTCGAAGCGGGGGATGTTGCCGTTGGCGGGGCAGGTGTACAGCCCCACACCGCCGCGTACCGGCTTGGGTAGCAGGCGCTCCGCCGCGAGCACCCCGTCAACAAACACGGAAACCACCCGTTCGTCAACCACCACGCGCACCTGGTTAGATGCGGACGGTGTGTACACGTTGGCGGCGGTTTCATCGGTAATGGCGTCTTCGCCGTCAACCAGCCACCACACCGACCCACCCAGCCCAAAGTTGATAAACAACCGCCCGCCGTCACCGTAGCCCGCAAGCACGGCGAACTGTGCGCCGGGGTTGTCCACCACCAGTTCGATCACAAACTGTTGCCACTGCTCGTCGCCCACCAGCAGCGATGTGCCGCACGTCGTGGCAAAGGCGGCACCATCGTCCGTTTGCCAGTCGCCGCTTACTGCCCATGCTGGGTCAAGCGTGGTCTGGAAGCTGTCGGAAAAGAGCACGTTAAAGCGCGATGTATTCAGCGTCGCAAGTGGCGTGCTGGGCGGCTCGTTGCCCTGGCGCTGCACAATCTCGCCGGGCGGGGCTTGCACCGTAACGTTGCTTGGGGCGCTCGTTGCGCGGGCAACTTGCGCGGCGGCAGTGCGGGTGAACTGAAAGCTCACCGCATCTAAGGTGGCGGCGGCAGCGGTTCCCTGCGATTCCAGCGCGACGGCGGTGCGGGTCGCATCGAAGGCAAGCGCGGCACTGGTTGCCGTTTGCACAAGGGCGCTGCTGGTGCCCTGCGCATCGAGTGCGCTCTGGGTCGCGCGGCGGTTGTCCTGGTCAATGATGGCGGTGCTGGTTGCTGCGGCGTTGTTTGCCGCCTGCTGCTGGGTGGCAATTAGCGCGTTCTCTCGCGTGGCAAGTGTATCCGCTGTTGCTTGCGCCTGCTGTGCTTCCGCAGTGCGCGTTGCCTGTACCTGTTGTGCTTCGGCGGTGCGGGTTGCTAGCCTGCCGGGGATGTACGGGTCGAAGTATTCTGGCGTGTAGATGAGCAGCACAATGAACGCCACCAGCGCGATAATCAAGCTGAGCAGCAGGGCAATCCCCAGCGCTGCCCACCAGCCATCGCGCTTGCTGCGCCGCCTGTAGCGCCACCGAATGACGGTGGGCGCAGGGCGGGCACCCGGCGGCGGGGGGATCACCCCCGGACGTTTTGGCTGTGTGTCGCTCTGGGTGCGCGTGGGCTGCGTGTCCTCGTCCGTGAGCGGGGGTTCCGCGTTTTCAGGTTGGTTCTGCTCTGGCAGTGACGGTGGTTTGTCCATGTGGATGCGCTGCAAATGGCGAAGTCACTGCCATTGTAGCAGGTTAGCGACGGGCGCGGCGCGGGTCATCATCAAGTTTTCCGTCTGCGCCCGTTTCTGCCTCAAACTCTGTCACCATGCTATCGGTTAGCTCGCCGTCCTCGGTCAGGCGCACACCATTCCCGTGCGGTCGTGCCACCTCCACCACCTGATTTTTGCGCTTGCCGGGTGTAGATGGGGTGGCGTCCCCCTGCATCATTGCTAGCTCCGCCTGGATGCTGGCGTCATTTTTGTTAGACGTGCGCTGTTGCCCGCTGCCGAACAGCCCATGTGCAACGAGCCCTAGCAACCAGGGCACAAACACAAAGACGGGCCACGGGAAGTCCAGTTGCCCACCCTCAAACAGGTCGTCCGACCAGATGACCCACAGCATAAGGTTGATGAAGGTAAACACAGCAGCGTGAATGCGAAAGCCCATGCGCTCGTAATAACGCTGCTGAGCACGACGCCACGCTTGCTGCACGGTTGGTTGCGGCAGCAGCGTGCGCCAGTCGTTGCCGTATTCTTCTGCCATATCAGCATAAAAGCCGCTGTACAGCCGGTTCACCTGTGGTGCGGAGAAAAAGTACGTGCTAATGGCGTGCGCCGCCAAACCTGCGCCCCACGCAAACAGCGTGATAAATGTGCCCGCACTCACGTCATTTTCCGCAATGTCACTCAGGATGATCGCGGTGTTCACACCGATGTAGGGCAACAAATGCCCCACGAAGCCAAACAGCATCCCACGGCGCTTTTGCAGGCGGCGCTGCGCGATTTCCTCACGCGGTAGGTTTGCCCAGCTTTCTTCCCCTTCCATCAGCAGCAACAGGCTATTGTCTGGTGGTGTGCTGCGTTTGGGCTTGCTAACGGCGGATGCGCTGGCAGCTTCTGTGCGAGCTATTGACGGTAGTTCACGGGTGAGCATAGCGCTGCTGCGGTCTGGATTCAGCGCAGTTAGCCCAGACTGTTTTACGGCGTCGCGGAATGCATCTGCAAGTGTACCTGCTGTTTGGTAGCGGTCGTCGGGGTCTTTCTCCAGCGCCTTCAGCAGCACCATTTCGACCTGGGCGGGCACCTCCGGGTTCAGTTCGGAGGGCAGCGGGGGTGGCTCGTAGATGTGTTTGTGAATGGTCGCGTACGGTGTTTTGCTCTCGAACGGCAGCCGACCCACCACCATCTCGTACAGCACCACGCCCAGCGCGTAAATATCAGAGCGCGTGGTGACCTCACCGTCGTCGCTGCCCTGCTCTGGGGAGATGTAGTTGGGTGTGCCCAGGATCATGCCCGCGCTCATGGTGGTTTCCCCGGTTTGCAGCAGCCGCGCCAGCCCGAAGTCGGTCATTGACGTTTTGCCTTCGGAGTCTATGATGATGTTGCTGGGCTTCACATCGCGGTGCAGCACGCCCTTTTCGTGCGCGTAGTCCAGGGCACGGGCAAGGTCATCCAAAATCGCTATGATTTGGTCAAGGCTCAGCGCACCGTGTTTTAAGTAGCGTTGTTTAAGTGTTTGCCCCTCAATGTAGCGCATGACCAGGTAGGGGTGCCCGTCGTGCTCTGCGTAGTCGTACAGCGGTACGATGTGAGAGTGATCTAGCCCGCCAATGATGCGTGCCTCGCGCACGAAACGGTCAACGAATTGCGTGTCGATCACCAGTGCGCTGTGCATGACCTTCAACGCCACCTCTCGGTGTAAGTGTTGGTGTCGGGCGCGGTAGACGGTCGCCATGCCGCCCCTCCCCACCTTCTGCTCGATGACGTAACTGCCGATCACATCGCCCTTTTGCCAGGACATGCTGGTTTGTCCTTTGTCTGTCATGTGCGCCAATGTTGCCTCCATTGTACCATCAAAACAATGAACATCGTTCACTGAAGTGTACGCACCGCGCCGCGAACAGTTGCGCAGACCATCGCTAACCCCCCCTAAACCATCTACAACCGGATTCTGACGTGAGCGCAGGGTGGGCGTTCGGTAATGATGTTACAGTTTGGTTATACTGAAACTAGAACACATGGGTGATTGCAGAGGAGAACACAACTATGCGTAAGCGGTCACAAGTGGTCATTTTTGTTGGTTTACTGAGTTTGCTGCTGGCGACGGTTCCGGCGCTGGCGCAATCTACCGCAGTCGGTACAGTAACAGCGGCATTTTTGAATGTGCGCACCCTACCCGACCCCATTGACGGCGTGGCGGTTGCTCGGGTATCCCAGGGGCAGCAGTTTACCGTGGTCGGGCGGGATGCGACGGCGAATTGGTTCCAAATCCAACTGCCCGATGGCAACACGGGCTGGGTAAGTGGCGCGTACTTCCGCGTCATTAACTTCGCGGGTGTGCCTGTCACCAATGCAGACTACGTGCAGGGGCGGGTGCTGTCGCAGCGGCTGAACCTGCGCACCGCCCCCACCACGAGCGCTCGCTCGTTGGGGCAAATTAGCCGGGGGCAGGTCTACCGTGTGCTGGGCAAAAATGCGGATGGCTCGTGGTTTTTGCTGCGGTTGCCATCTGGCGTGACTGGATGGGTAACGGGGCAGTGGCTTTTCGTCACGGATGAGGCGCGGGTTCCCGTCGTTGATAACAGCACATCGGTGCCAGCAGCGAACACAAACAGCAACGTGGTGACATCTGGCGCAGTCACAGGCGTGGTCACGGCATCGTTCTTAAATGTGCGTACCCTACCGGACCCGGTCGAGGGCGTAGACGTGGGCACGATTGCGCAGGGGCAGGTGTACAACGTCGTCGGGCGGGATGCAACGACAAACTGGTTCCAGATCCAGCTTGCCGACGGCAACACGGGCTGGGTAAGCAGCGCGTACCTGCGTGTGAGCAACCCCGGTGCGCTGCCCGTTACGTTTAGCGGCTATGTGCAGGGAACCGTGACCTCCTCGCTGCTGAACATCCGGTTGACGCCCGACCCGGTGAATGGACGCGTCATCGGGCAAATCAGCCGGGGGCAGGTGTACCGTGTGGTGGCACGCAGCACCAACGGCTGGTACGAAATCCGCCTGCCATCGGGCATCACTGGTTGGGTGAACGGGCAGTTTTTGAGCGTGAGTGACCCGAACGCGCTGCCCGTCAAGTAACCGCCACAACAACCGCCCTGCCCAGGTTTGGCAGGGCACCTTCGCGTTAATACAATATGAAATGCGTAAAGTTTGCGAATTGTATTTTAATGTCAGCTAGACGCTTGGTATGATTGACAGGGTTTATTGATTTTTCGCGAACTGGCACTGCATCCATGAGCAACCCCAAACAATTTATTCGC
>CAYVGI010000046.1:510-30329 GCA_964451095.1 uncultured Anaerolineaceae bacterium | reverse complement strand
TGTCGGGTTGTACTGTCAATGGTGGTTGAGGCGCGTTGCGGGCAGCAGCGCACTTGGGGGGTAGCTATGGGGGTGCGGCGTCGAGAACCTTGTTGACGGCTGTGACGTATTGTTCCCAATATCGGCGATCCTCATCGAGCTTTTTCAAGCCGGATGACGTGATTTCATAGTAGCGACGGCGACGATTGTCGACTTTCTTAAACTCGCTGCGCACATGCCCGTTGCGCTCCAGCTTGTGGAGCGTCGGGTAGAGCGTTCCTTCCTTGAAATTTAGGGACTCGTCCGACTGCTCTTGGATGATTTTGTTGATCTGATAGCCGTGGTTGGGTCCGTTTGACAGGACGTGCAAGATCAGTAGGGGAAGGGTGCCCTTGATGTTCATTGTTCATGTCCGTCTGGGTGAGCACGGGTAAATGTGACGATGATATAGCATCTTTTGTATTAATTCAAGCAACATGGAAGGGTTTAACACGTCAGCATACCTAGCGAAGCAAGGCATATATTACGGTGCGGTGTGTGCTGTAACGGACGCGCTTTTTAGTAGATGTAGACAACACATTTGTGCAGGCACTTTTGTCAAAATGACTGTTGAGGCGGAATAATCCCAGCGGCACATTCACTTTGTGGAAAAGCAACAGTGAAAGTAGTTTGAATTTAGCTACTTTCATCCACGCAGGGTTGTATACGTGCTTATATAATCCCCGCTTGTTGTGCTATTTAGCGAACCTCATCGCAACTTTAGGAGTTTTCAATGACTGAATATGTAATTCCAGACAGCGCAAAAGAGTCTCCAGAGGCTTTTTTAGCCTGGTGTGGCGAGAACGATGTCGAAGAGATTGATGCCCGCTTTATTGATATTCGCGGCATGGTAGAACACTTTAGTATGCCGTTGGCTGCTGTTGATGCAGACATGTTCGAGGAAGGGCTGGGTTTCGACGGATCCAGTGTACAGGGCTTCCAGACAATCGACGTGTCCGACATGATCTTGATACCCGACCTGACGACAGCATACGTTGACCCGTTCTTCCAGGCAAAAACGGTATCGTTTTACTGCTTTGTGTACGACCCGATCAGCCGCGAGCCGTACACCCGCGACCCACGCGGCATCCCGCAGCGTGCGGTGCAGTACCTCATCGACAGCGGCATTGGTGATGTGTCTTACTTCGGTCCGGAAGCGGAGTTTTTCATCTTCACGGATGTAAACTACGAAGTGGGCCCGAACATTAGCTACTACGAAGTGGACAGCCACGAAGGCTTTTGGAACACGGCAAAGTCTGGCACGACGGGCTACCTCAACCGCATCAAAGAGGGTTACTTCCCGCTGCCGCCAAACGACCAGACACAAGACCTGCGTGCCATGATGGTGAAAACGCTGATGGGCGCTGGGCTTGAGGTCGAGGTACACCACCACGAGGTGGGCGGTGCTGGACAGGCAGAGATCGACCTGCGCTACGCAGAACTGACCAAGATGGCAGACATCATGACGACGTACAAGTACATCGTCAAGAACGTTGCCTACAAGAACGGCATGACCGCAACGTTCATGCCCAAGCCGATCTTCGAGGACAACGGCTCCGGTATGCACTGCCACCAGTCTATCTGGAAGGACGGCGAACCGCTGTTTGCTGGCGACGGTTATGCCGGGCTGAGCGAGATGGCACTGCACTACATCGGCGGCATCCTCAAGCACGCCCCGGCGATTTTGGCATTTGCGGCACCCACCACCAACAGCTATCGTCGCCTGGTGCCGGGCTACGAGGCACCCGTGAACCTGGTGTACTCCAACCGTAACCGCTCCGCTGCGATCCGCATCCCGATGTACAGCAACAACCCGAAGGCGAAGCGCATTGAGTTCCGTGCACCGGATCCGTCGGCAAACCCGTACTTCGCGCTGCCGGCAATGTTGATGGCAGGCTTGGACGGCATCAAGAACAAGATTGACCCGGGTTCGTCCACGGATGTTGACCTGTACGAAGCAGGCATCGAAACGGACACGGTACCGGGCAGCCTGCGCGGTGCTGTTGATGCACTTGCCGCTGACCACGAGTTCTTGATGGAGGGCGGCGTGTTCACGCAGGATATGATCGACACCTACATTGAGTACAAGTACGAGGAAGCAGACAAGGTCGCAATGCGCCCGCACCCGTACGAGTTCAAGCTGTACATCGACATTTAAGCAGCGCCGCACAAACCCCACTTTGTCTGTGTGGTTTGTAGCATGACAATCTCAATGAAAAGCGTATCCATGGTTGGGTACGCTTTTTTTGCCCTTATAGTTACTAAAATGTGCCTATGTATAAAAATTGTGCGTATAGCGCTTCGTTACACATACGCGCTACCCTGCCCATCAGTCAAATACACAAGGAGCAGCACAATGGCACAACAAAAGCGCGTCCTCGTTTACGGGGGTACGGGTTCCCAGGGTAGCCCGGTTGTCCGCCGTCTTATTGCGCGTGGACACCAACCGATTGTCTTCACAAGAGATGTAGACAAGGCGCAAAAGATGTTTGGAGCGGCGGCGACCTATGTACAAGGCGACATGGGTAGCGCAGACGACACACTGAAGGCAAGCGCAGGCGCAGATGCAGTAGCGCTACTGATTCCGTTCTTCACAAACAACCCGATGGAAGATGCGCCGAACTTCGCCCGCAATGCGATCCACGCCGCAAAACAAACCGATGTGAAACTTATCGTCTATAACACGAGCGGACCGACACCACACGAAGACAACGGCATGCCCGGTGCGGAACCGCGTATATACACGCGGCAACTTTTACAAGAAAGTGGCATACCGTACATCATCCTGGCACCGACTGCCTATTTGGAGAACCTACTCGGTCCGTGGACAGTCAACGAAATCCGTGAGAAGAATGTGCTGCCCTATCCCAACCCGCCAGAAACACGGATAGGCTGGATTGCAACCCGAGATCTGGCAGCGCTACAAGTTGCAGCGCTAGAGCACCCAGAGCTTGCCAACAACGAGTACATTGTGTGCGGGTTGGCAAATGTGAATGGCACAGAGCTAGCGGCATACGTGGGTGCGGGCGTCGGGCGGCATATTGCCTACAGAGAGATGCCGCTGGACGAATTCGCGGCGAAGATTGACGCGGCCTTCGGGCCCAGTGCGGGGGCAGGTGCAAAAGCGGGTTATCAATTCATGCGGGAGCATCCCGAACGGCACCCACCCATGTGGGTGGACATGGCGCCCCTGCTGGCAACACTAGACATCGAGATGACACCTATTAACGTATGGGCGCGGCAGTTCCAGGCAATGCTCGCGCCCGGCAAAGTGGCGGAGTCTTAGCCTAGCCGACTGGGGGCAGCAGTGAATTGCTGCCCCTATGTGCTAGTCCAGCGTTGCTACCGCTTCGATTTCCACGAGGGCACCCAGCGGCAAGTTAGCAACCTCAAATGCGGAGCGTGCGGGGTAAGCACCGCCTGCTGCGTCAAAAAACTCTGCGTAAATCTCATTCATCGCAGCAAAGTCGCCAATGTCCGCCAGGAAAACGGTCACTTTGACGACATTTGCTAGCCCTGTGCCTGCTGCTTCCAGGATGGCGCTAAGGTTGGCGAGTGCTTGGCGGGTTTGTGCCTGCACATCCCCTTCGACGAGCTTGCTTGTGGCAGGGTCTAGCGCGACCTGCCCTGCCGTGAACACAAACCCATTGGCGATGTTTGCCTGTGAGTAGGGACCGACGGCGGCGGGTGCTTTCTCTGTGTGGACGCTTTGTTTTGGCATGGCAGGGTCATCCTCCGGTTGCAAAATCGTTCATTTCCCGGTCTAATTTGACCACGTTGCCGGGAGTTTTGCGAAAGGCAAAACGCTATGGGCAGAAAGCTACTGAGCTTGCTGTTGGGCTTGCTGCTTGGGGCGCTGATCGGTTCGCTGGTGGTGATGCTGTTTGCGCCTGTAACAGGGAAGCAACTCCGTATCAACCTGCGTGAAAACGTCCAGAAGGCGCGTGCTGCCGCCAAAGATGCGGAGCAGAAAAAACGCGCCGAACTAGAAGCTGACCTCGCTGCGCTGCGCAACAACAACCGATAGCACACAGGGGCGCGTCCAGCACGCGCCTTTGTGCGCTACCCCCCAAAACGCGCCACCACCGCCCGGTGGTCGGTCAGGTCGTCAAACGGTGCATCCACCTGAATAGAACATGTTGCAGCGGGCAGCACACCACGCGGGTCACTCACAAAGATGTGGTCGATCAAGATTTTGTGGGTGGCGTGCGTCCAGCAGTCCGCTGTGTCGTTATCTACTGGCAATAACGTGAACACTTCGCGCAAATCCTGCATGGAGGGCGCGGGTGGTATTGCGTTAAAGTCCCCTGCCAGGATGATAGGGCGGGCGGGTTTGTTGTGCGTTTCCTCGGAGGTGCGGAGTTCGCGCACGACGCGCAGCACTTGCTCTGACTGAAAGCGGCGGCGTGCCGCGCCTTCCTGAGTGCGTGGATGTGTTGCGTCGTGGCGGTCTTCCCCGCTGAGCGTGCCGTAGTGCGTGTTCAGCACGTACAGCGCACCAAACGTCGGGTGGGCAACCGACGCGACCATCAGGTTACGGGGCTGTGTATCCCGGTTGCCTGTGCTGTAGAGCGCTGCTGCGCTGATCTGGGTGTGTGCCCAGCAGTCGTTGACGTGGTCGCCTGCCCAATCCCACGGCGTGAACGGTAAGTTGGTCACAAACCCGTTGCCCTCGGCGGCGGCACGCATCCCCGCGTAGGCGTCCCGCCGCCACAGGCGCGGGTGTGGATGGGTGGCGCTTGTGAGTTCCGGCGCGAAGTACGCCCGGTAGCCTGCGCCCAAGCTGGCAGCAAACGCCTCGTGCGCGGCGTCACGACGTCCGCTTGCTGCCCACTCAATCCAACCTGTTTCTTGCAGGGCAATGAACGTGGGCTCCGTGGGGTCAATCAGGCGACGCAGGGTTTCCGCTGCGTCTGCCCCCAGCCGCAGTGGGTCGTGGGGGGGCTGGCGCAGCTTGCGTGCCCCGCCGATGTTAAATGTTACGAGTTGCAGCATCGGCGCTACGCCTCGTCTGGCAGGAACATGGCGCGTTGCTCGCGCAGGACTTTTTCTGCCCGCTCGAAGTCATCGTGCGTGCCCACATCCAGCCAGTAGCCGTCAAACGGGAAGGTGGCAACGCGCTTGCCCTCGTCAATGAGCTGGCGCACGAGGTCGGGCAGGTCGAGCCAGTCGTTTTCCGGCACATAGGCGAGTGTTTGCGGCGCGTAGACGTACACGCCCATGCTCACCGGGAATGTGAGTTCTGGTTTTTCGCGGTAGGCGGTTACATTGCCGTTGTCGTCCGTTTCCAGGATGCCGAGCTTGATCTGCTGCTTTGCCGGGTAGCGCCCCACCGTCAGCGCGGGGTTTTCCTGGTTGTGGAAGTCCATGATCGCTTTGAAGTTCATGGTGCTAATCAGGTCGCCGTTCATCACTAAGAAGGGGCCGTCGTCTGCCAGCCCGTCGATAGCACTTAGCCCGCCTGCGGTACCCATCAGTTCTGCCTGCGGGATGTGGTGCACTTCCACACCGCCCAGCTTTTGCGCGAGCTGCGGCAGATATTCGTCCAGCTTGTCGCTGAGCCAGTTTGACGTTACGTAGATTTCGGTAAAGCCGAAGTGTGCCAGTTGGCGTGTGATGGTTTCAAGAATCGGTTGCCCACCGAGGTCGAGCATGGGCTTGGGTTTTTCCAACGTAAGGGGGCGCAGGCGCGTGCCTTTGCCTGCTGCCAGTACCACTGCTTTCATGTGTGCTGCTCCCTGTGTGCAGTCGGGTCACTAGCCGCATTTTAGCACGAGATGCGCCCACCGCCCCGCTATTGTCCCGGTTTCGTTACGGGAGGCTGGGTTGGGCAACGAGTGTGTAGTTCACGTAGGCGTTGCCATCGCCCACAGCAACCGTGACCGTCTGCGCACCTGCGTTGAACAACACGGGCACGCGTGCAGTCCCGCCACAGCGGAGCGCGGCATCCCCAGCAACGCCCCAGCGCACTTGCTCCACGCCAGCGCCACTGCACAGCAGCGTTAGCTGCACCTCACGGAAGTTATGCGGTGGCGCGTTGAGCAGGTTGCTAATGCTGAACTGCACGGTGTCCACGGCGTCGCCCTGGGGGCTGGAAATGCTCTCTGCGAACTGCCCGCCCAGGCTGCGATCCGCAGTGAAGACAAACGCCTCGCCGTCTGCGGGTGCAACGGGCACAGCCGTCATCGTATAGGTGAGGTAGCCGCTGGCGCTCTCTGGCGGCAGCGTGACGGTGACGACGCTCTGCGGCTGCTGCACGCTAAACTGCATAAACGCCGCCTGATTGCACCGATACGCCGCTGTGTCGGGTTCGCCCCAACGCACAGAGGCAACATTGCTACCCTCGCAGGCGACATAGACGGCAAACGTGCGCTGGTCTTCCGGTGGGTTGGGCGCAAAGTCTTCTACTTGCATAACATAGGTATCGGTTGTGTCCCCGTTGGGATAGCTGATTGCTTCCCGCACGCCACCGCCTGTATCTTTGGTCATGGCAAACAGAAACATTTCCGGGTCTTGCGGCGCGGAGGGATTCGCTTGCAGTTGGTAGTTCACATGGCTGCTTGCGCTGCCCTCTGGGATGAGCACGATCAGGTTGTGGCGGGTGAGTTCTGGCGTGAATGTGAGGTTGTGCGCCGCGTTGCAGCCCAGTGCCGGGTTCTGTGGTGTGCCCCAGCGCAATGCCTCAATGCCCGCCCCCTCACATATCAGGCGCACTGTCATCACGCGGTTCGCGCCGGCGGGCGGCATGGTCAGCCACAAGCGGTCGACACGGTCGCCCACAGGGTAGGAAACGCGCTCTGCAAATGCCGCACCAGATGCCTCATCTATGGGAATATCGTATGTGTCTGCATCGAACGGGGCAGTGGGCAAATTGAAGGGAATATCAGTGGCAATCGCGTCTGTCGGCGCGTTGGGCGTGACAACCGGAAGCTCCTGGCAGGTGCCGCGTGCCGTGACAACCTGTGCGGGTATCCAGGCGACGCTAGCCAGGATGCGCACCCGGTACCACATGCTGCCGTCTGCGCTGCTGGTGCGGGCATCGGCATAGATGCGGGTGCCCTGGGGCATCACGTCCCTGATCTCGCTGGTAGGGTCTGGCGTGCGGTGGACGGGTGCGCCATTTTCCCCATTCGCGTTGAGTTCACACACACCTGCAAGCAGGTCTGGCTCTGCGGTGCTGTCCATCACCAGGGCGGCTGTTTGGGAGGCGAGCGGTTCTTGTTTGGGGCGCTGCTGTGCGGTGACAATGAGTTCGACGGTGCCCTGTGCTGCGGAACCGGTCGTGATGCGGACTTCGTAGGTGCCGCTGTTTGCGGGCAGGGTGATCTCGGTGTCTTCCAAGCCACCGCCGCCGCCCAGCACTGCACGGAGGTTGCCGCTCGCGTCGCGCAGCTCTGCGGAGTAGGCAAGCGTGGGTGGGTTTGCCTTCAGGCTGAGGATAGTGGGGGAATCTGGCAGGGCATCGAAGTTATACACCTGCACCGCCGCCTCGCCGACGTAAACTTCGGTCGGCACATTGGGTACCAGGGTGGCGTTCACGACGATGGAACCGCAGCCTGCAATCACCATCAGTAAAAGTCCGTATCCTGCCAGTCGCCATGCCATATGCCACACTCCCCATCACAATAATCGTTTGGATTTTGTCTATAATTGTAAATTTTTGTGCCCAATCAAACTTGCCGCCAACAATACGCCAATCTGACGCTATCCCTACGCCCGCCGTGCTGCGTAGCCTCAACGGGATGAAACAGGCGCTTGCCCTATGACATGTGCACAGGTTTGGGCACAAAAAGCGAGAATGCCGCTCAGGTGGTGTACAAAGAGAGTGCAAGGCAAAATGAGTGGAGTGTGACACATGACACGTGATTTATTTTCTGTATGGACGCTGCTGATTGGTTTTGTGCTGGGTATTTTGGGCATGGTGATGTTCTACGGGCAGTTGATTGGCATCTCCTACCCGGTGTTTGCGGCGCTTGTGCTGGGTGCGGTGATTGGCTCTGCGTGGTTTGCGCGGCGCGAGGTAAACAACCGCAACCTGTGGTTGGTGGTGCCTGTGCTGTTCTTTTCGGTGATGGTAGCGGTGCGTGCCAGCGAGTGGCTGTACTTTTGGAACGTGATGGTATCTCTAACGTTGGGGGTGGCGCTGCTGCACTACCTGGGATTGGAAAAGCCGTTTGATCTTGCGCCACTGTTCGATCACGTCTTTGCGGTCATCGAAGCAGGTATCCGCGTGGTGTTTGGGGAGGCGCTGGTGCCGCTGTTGGAATCGCGCAAGTGGTTTGGCAGTAGGGAGGCGGGCGAAGGGCGTTACGTAATGGGCGTGGTGCGCGGGCTGGTGATTACACTGCCCGTTGTGGGCGTCTTTGCGCTGCTGCTTGGCTCTGCCGATGCGGTGTTTAGCAGCTACCTCAGCCGGATACAGGCAGTGTTCCAGTTCGAGAATATCGACGTACTGTTTGGGCGAGCGCTGGTGACCGTGGTGTTCACATGGCTGGTGATGGGTGCGATTGCCTATGCGGTGATGCGGGGATGGAAGCGCGAGCAACCCGACGTGGACGCGGTTCCGGTGGATGTGGACGTGCCAGACGAAACTGAAACGCCCGAAGTTCCACCCAAGCGCGGTGCAGTGCTGTTCCGCATGGGCATCATTGAAGCGGGAATGCTGCTGGGCGGTGTGAGTTTGCTGTTCGCGGCGTTTGTGGGCGTGCAGGCGGTATACCTGTTTGGCGGGCGCACAAACATTGGCATTGAGGGGCTGACCTACGCTGAATATGCGCGGCGCGGCTTCTTTGAACTGGTCACAACGGCAGTGATGGCTATGGGACTGATCCTGTTTGCTGACCGGATTACGGTGCGGGAGGGCAAACGCGAAAGCGGACTGTTTCGGGTGCTGGCGTTTGTGGTCATCGGGCTGGTGGGGGTGATGTTGCTCTCTGCGGCGCGGCGTATGGCGCTGTACACAGATGTGTTCGATTTGACCCAACTGCGCCTGTGGACGAGCGTGTTTATGGGTTGGCTGGTGGTGCTGTTCGGCTTTTTGGTGGCGGCGCTGCTACGTGTGCGCCCGAATGTGTTCTCGTTGGGGGTGGTGATCGCGGGCATCGGCTTCTTTGCAACAATGAACCTGCTCAACCCGGACGCGCTGATTGCACGCACTAACATCGAGCGGGCAATGCGCGAGGGCGATGAGCTGGACGTATGCTATCTGTCGTATCTCTCCAGCGATGCAACACCAGCAATTGCGCGGGCGTTCCAACAAGCGGAGGACGACACCGACCGTGAACGGCTCGGCGGGCTGCTGCAAAGCCGCCTGGAGTGGCAGGAAAGCACCACAGACCGTACCACAGCGTTTGCACTGAACCTCGGACGCGCCCGTGAACGTGCGGCTTTGGCACAAGTGATAGAACAGGTGCAGGGTTACGAATCGCTAGCGCAATCCGGCGAATACTATTGTGTGCGTTTGAGCAGCTATTGATGCTATACGTCTACTGGATGCTGCGCAGCGCCTGCGTGAGTTGAACGAGGTCGGCGAACAACAGCGCGTAAATCACGCAGATCACAATCGTGGTTGTGAGCGCCGCCACCAGTGCGGCAACGAGGTTCGTCATCGGGCTAACGAGCGATGACACCGTTGCCGCCGCCACCCAAAGCATTAGCAAGATGATGACACCGGAGTAAATGGTCATGCCGCGCTGCGCCGGGTGGATTTGCCCGGTGATGAATGTTTGCCCAGGAGGCGATGGGTTATCATCGTCGCTGGCAGGGGGTGCCTGCTGTACCAAGCGCCCGGTGACGATGAGACTGGAGTAGTGCTCTCCCCACGGCAGCCCGCGCACGACATGAATCTCGAACAGCCCGGTATGGTGGATGGTGTGGGCAACGGCAACTGAGAGCGAGGTGTGAAAGGGTGTGGGCGGCATCGGGTGGGGCTGGGAAAGCGCTGCCAGCCGTTTGGCGATCACATCTGGCGTGGCGTCGCATGGCAGCGAGAACCCCCGGCGAAACGTAAACCAGTCCACTGCATTGGCAGCGTATATGCCCTGGCGCTGCTTGTTCACGCCGCTGCCTCCTGCCTGTGGATTACCAAACGCCATGGTATGGGTCAGACAGATGGGTGGGAACAAGTTGTGCTGTCCCCACGCCCTGCTGTGAAAAAGCGCCGCACTGTACCATAGGCGCGGCGTGCCCACTTGACCAGAAAATATAACCCCACGATGATGAACACCAGCAGCACGATGCTAACACCCAGCGCAACCAGCGGGAACGCAACTGCGAGCGCAATTAGCCCGACCACGCCCACATCCTCTGCTAGGCTGACGACGGTGTTGGACACTGGCTCCGGGCTGGTGTTGACCAGTGCGCGGAAGCCCGCCTTGCCGCTGTGAGCGGTGAGCGCCGCGGTGCCTGCCACCAGCACCATAGCGGTGCGCAGTTCGGGTTCATCGGCGGGGACGAGGTTAAATGTGAGCAGCAGTGCCCCGGCAGGGCGCACAAACGTGTGCAGGAAGTCCCACACGCTGTCAACATAGGGTATTTTGTCGGCGAAGAACTCTACGATGAACAGCACGCCTGCTACCACCATCACGGGAATGCTACCGATCACGTCTAGACCACCGGGCAAGTCAAGCCAGCCCGTGCGCTCCGCAGTGCCCAACGCGAGCAGCGTCAGGTACAGGTTTACGCCAGACGATAGTGATAGGGGTAGAACAGCAAGCAGCGCTTCCATGTTGGGTGCATCACCGTTGGCTAGGGTCGTTCATCGCAGCTTTTGCCGACGTGATGAGGGCAAGGAACACCCCTCGGTACGGCAGACGTGGGGGCGTGCGCAAGACGAACGCTGACGTCAGCTAATTTCGTTGGAGACGGCGGCACTACCGAGCGCAGTGAGCAACCCATCCACATCGTTGAAAGACCCGGTGGCGTGGTCAACGACGCCGCTGGTGAGGTGCAGATAGTTTGCTTCCATTGCCTCACGCACTTTTTCGCGGTCGCGCAGCGGGTAAAAGTACTCGCGGGACTGACGAATGCGTGTTTCGATACGCTCTCGGACGCGACCGACGCTGTCTGCATTAGTGATGACGATAAAGTCTTCGTCGCCGACATGCCCGATGAAGTCCTTTTCGTCGCCGAACTCACGGATGGCGTTGCGGATCATCAGGGTAACGGCACGCATCACATCATCTGCGGCGACGAAACCGTACATCTCGCGGAAGCGGCTGAGGCTGTTGATGGAAATCTTGAGCACTGCCCAGGGCGAGTCGCCCATCAGCATGGCATCCAGGCGTTCCCGCACCAGTTCCCCCTCGGGCAGGTCGGTAATGGGGTTGCTGAGCGATGCCCGCCCAGCACGGCTGATGGCGTTGCGCACGCGCAGGCGCAGTTCTTGGATGTCGAACGGCTTGGTGACGTAATCTACCACGCCAAGTTCTAGCCCTTGCAGCTTGTCCACCCGGTCACGCTTCTCCGTGAGGAAGATGATGGGCGTGCTTTCTGTTTGGCGCTGCCCGCGCAGCCGGCGACAAACCTCGTAGCCGTCAATATCTGGCAGGCGGATGTCTAGGACGATGATGTCTGCCGCTTCGTCGCGTGCCACGCGCACTGCCTCCTCGCCCCAGGACGCCGTTAGCACGGTGTAGTCCTGCACACGAAAGTACGCTGTGAGCATCTCTGCCAGATCCAGGTCATCCTCAACGATGAGGAGCGTCGGTTTGTCCATCGAGGTTACCTCGGTCAAACTCACCAATTTGGGTGCTACATTGCTGTACAAACAGAAGTCATCCTGCGTGGATGACAATTTGCTTTACTTCGATACCGTCTTCACCGCCCGCACGGGGTGCGGCTGGGTTAAACGAGCGGCTCCAGGTCATCAACGGTGCGCCCGATGTCCAGGAAGATCAGCCCTAGCTTTGCTTCTTTACGAGCCATCACAGTGAGAACCGCCTCTTCCCCAACAGCAGTGAGGATAACGTAGCCGTTCTCTCCCTTTACGTACACCTGCTCCAGTGCGCCGCGCCCTAGCTCGCTAGAGATGCGCTCACCGAGCGAGATCATCGCAGCGGACATTGCCGAAACACGGTCTTCTTCGATGTTGGGCGGCATGGAGGAAGCCATACTCAGCCCGTCTACACTCACGATTGCTGCTGCCTCCACGTCGCCGGAGCTACGTTGGAGTTCCTGCAGGCGCTCTACCAGTTGTTCAGTGCGTGATCTAGCCAAGGGTCATCTCCCTATTGCATGGTTTTGTGAAAGCCAATGCGCTTTGTAGAATGGGTCTCGGAAGGTCCCCAATAATCGTTCCGATTGTAACACAAAACACGCCAATGCGTGACAAATACGACACTGAGTATATATCGTCAATTAAGGCAAGCGCAACCATTTGCCCGTTACAATAGCGTGAAAAGTTCGTAGGCAAAGCAAGGCAACAACCACGGTAACACCTCCGTTGAAAACAGCGCGTGTGTACACGGATGCCGTGCTGATTATTGGGGCGGTCAACGCAGGCACCCTGATGGGTTCTCACTATCCCGTTATTGAACATCTCGCCGTGGCGGATTACAGTTGAAGCCATGCGGTAATCATTTGGGTAGCAGACAGAGGTGCACAGCGATGGAGCAGCACAACCGACGTGATGTGATCGTGATTGGCGGCGGTGTGAGCGGTCTTGCTGCTGCGTACGAGCTAGAGCGGCACAACGTCAGCTACACACTAATCGAGGTCAAGTCTCGCCTGGGCGGCAGCATTGTGACGGAGCGAAGTGACGGGTTCGTGATGGACGGGGGCGTGTTTGCGTTCTCTCCGCTGGAACCCTGGCAAACGCTGCATGATTTGCGGCTGACGGGGACGCTGATGGAGGTGCCGTCACAGCGATCACGCGCAAGAGTGGCTTTCATGGATGGGAGCCAAACGCTGGTGGATGCACTGGCACGGCGGCTGAACGGCACCCTTATCCAGCGCATGGCAGTGACGAGCATTGGCACCAACGCGGAGAGCGGCGGTTACGATGTGTGCCTGGAAAATGGCTTGGCGCTGAGCACACGCGGTGTGGTGGTGGCGGTGCCTGCCCGCTTTGCAGAGCGCATGTTCCGCACGCTGGCACCGGATGTGAGCGACGCGCTGCTGGGTTATCACTATGATGAGGTGACGCGGGTGGCGTTGGGCTTTACACAAGCGACGAAGCCACACAACGAACCCAAGCCCCCACCGGACACCGTTTTTGCCTCATTGGAGTACACCGAACACCCGGCGCGTGTGCCCGATGATGGGATGCTGGTGCAGGCGGCGGTGCGTGTCTCGCTCGACCGCACGACACCGGAAGCACTCATTGCCTCGATGTGCGCGGACATGGGCTGGGCGCAACCTGCGGCATCGCTGGTGCGCCGCTGGACGGAAAGCGACCCACTCACGGTGCGGGCACCGGGCTGGGCAGCGCTAGACTTGAACCAAATGCTGCCGCAGGACGTTCAGTTGGCGGGCAACTGCTACGAGCCGCTTACGCTGCCGGAGCGTACCGAGGCAGGGCGTGCCGCCGCCAGAGCGGTGGTTGCAACACTGAATACATAATGTACAATTAAGGCACATCACTCCCGCGAGAGCACCATAGGAATTATGGCAACCGTTTGCGAACTAACGGCGGACTTTGACGAACCGTTAACCTACCTGTACGAAATGTTCCGCGAGAACGTGGGCACGGCGCTGCGCTGGGGCACGGACTGGGATGTCATCCGAGAGGAAGCAATACGCCGGGCAGATGACGCGGTTGTGCGGCAGGTGTGGGGCTTTTCTGCTGCGTATGCCCGCACGGACGGGCTGGGTGGCTATGTGAGCTTTTTGCTGCAATTTACCGAGCTGGCGGGCACGACAGAGGTCTCTGTTACGGTGTCCTCCCCATATGAGAAGCAGGGCAAACAATCTGCACACTACAAGCGTGCTCATCAGGTGGCGCTGCGCCTGCTGGAGTTCTGTGTCGCGCCGTATGAGGACATCCACCCGCGTGTGAGTACCCTCAAGCGCATTGTAGACAGTGTGCGCGTCTCTCCGCAGAAGGGCACCGCCACCTAGCGCAGTGTGTTCTGGTAGATGACCACGCCGTCTGCGTTGTACACTTCACCCAGGTCTTGTGTGACATCAGCCGTCTGCACGTCGCCCCCCGTGTAGAGCACGTAGTCGATGTAGTTATCGGGCGCACTCAGCCAACCGCGTTGTGTTTCCGGCAGCCACTCTGCATCGAAAAACGAGTCCGCCTGTTGTTCCTTCTCGATGCTGTTGAGCGTTTCCGGTCCGTGCCCCACGTAGGGGCGCAGGGACGTGTAGGCAGGCAAGCGGTTACCAACCTGCTTGCGTGCGGCAATCACCGCGCCGCGTTCGGTTTCGACGGCATTGCCGTCTAGCCATTGCAGCGCCCGCACGGTTGCCTCGTCTACGTACAGATCGGGCGGGGTACTGATCACTGTCAGTGTGCTGCCCAGCAGCAAAAGCAGCATCGTCGGCACGGTCGTCAGCACCAAAGCAATTGATGCCCACCGTGGTGTCTTCGCCTCGCCCACCTCGGCGGATTTTCTATCTCCTGCGCCCACCCCACTGATGCCCATCACGGCGAGTATTGACAGGGACACGATCACGCCTTCGGCAAGGCGACGCTGCACACCAATGGGCAGATACACCAGCAGCAGCCCCACCAGCACCCACGCCAGCAGCACCGTGGCACGCTCATCGGCGCTGCGCCACACGCTGCGCACAGCGAACGCCCCCGCCACCAAAAACGGTCCGTATGCGAGTAGATAGTGGTGCAGCGGCGGCGACGGCAGGGTATTTTGTCCGCTCCACTGGGCGAAAGCCGGGTTTGCACTGAACACCCACACATAGTACGCAAACAGCGGCAGCGTGATGCCGCCTGCGATCAGGCAGCGCACGAACAAATCGGTGGGGAAGGCGCGGTTTTTTGCCCACAGCAGAAGCCCCCACACGCCGAGCACCGCGTAGATCACAACCAGATAGAACGGCACGCTCAGCGCTGTAACGAGCCACAATCCCCCGGCGAGCACGGCGTAGACGCGACGATTTGCCGAGGAAAACAGCGCCAGGAACCCCGCAAGCATCGCCGCCCGTGCCAACGCCAAGTGCGGCAGCAGCAGCAAAACCAGAAACGTAAAACTCTCCGGGATGTACCACTCCGGCGGCAGTGCACCGCTGGCAAACGCGGGCAGTAATACGCCCAAGCCGCCCCCCAATGCCGCAATCACCAGGGTGAGCAGGCGCAGGGATGGGGTTGTGATAAATGCAGCGATGAAACGGTACATCACGAGGAGCAGCATAAACCCAAACATAAGCCGCATAGCGTGGAACACCGCTACCATTGTGTCGTACAGACGTGGACTGTCCGCATCCAGGAAGAGGCGCATAAGTTGCCCTGGCACGATGTACGGCAGGAAGATCAGCGGGGCGGCGGCGTGAGGCTCTGCGGTGTAGAACAGGTAGAAGTTCCAGTCCCCATCGAAGCCATGGCGCATCTTGGCGATGTAGCTAAAGCTGTCATCGGCGGCGATGATAAACCCGCTGAACCGCTGTTGGGGCGTCTGCTGGGTGTAGCCAACGATATACGGGATCATGGTGAGCGCCATTGCAATCACGGCGAACAGGCTCGCGTTGCGCCACTCCGGGCGGGTAACAAGCTGCATGGGGCAGTCCTCTTAATTGAGCGAACGTAGCGCCTATTTTCCACCCAAAAGGGCACAGCCGCAACAGGCGTGCGTTGCCTGTGGTGTATGATAGGCGCGGGTATAGATGCAGCGGAGCACACACATGGCAGACGAAACGGAACCGACAATTGAGCTTGAACTGGATGCAATGGCGTATGGGGGCAGCGCGTTAGGGCGGCACAATGGGCGTGTGGTGTTCGTGCCATATGCTATCCCTGGAGAGGTGATCGAGGCGCAAATTGTGCAGCAGCGCGGCAAGGTCGCGTTTGCGAAGGGCGTGCGCCTGCTGGATGCCTCCGGTGACCGGGTGCAACCGCGATGTCAGCACTTCGGACCAGGGCGGTGCGGGGGTTGCCAGTGGCAGCACATGAACCTCACGGCGCAGCAGCTCATCAAGCAGGACGTCCTGGCAGACCAGCTTGAGCGCGTTGGTGGTTTCACCGACGATGTAGACGTCCGCCCGGTGGTGCCCGCCCCCGCGCCATGGAACTACAACGACCGCATGACGTTTTTGGTGCGGGACGACGGCAAGCTAGGGCTCCGCAGCACGGATGAGGGGATTCATCCTATAGACGTGTGTGAGGTGCTGCACCCGGACTTGCTAGACCTGTATGACCAGCTTGACATCGACACAACCGGGCTAACCAGTGTGACGTTGGCGCGGGGCAGCGACGACGCCCGTATGGTTGTGCTCACATCTGCTGACGAAGACGCGCCGGAACTGGAACTTGACCTGCCCGCGAGTGTGAACCTGCTGCTGCCGGACAACGCACCGATCAACCTGGCGGGCAACACCCACCTGACTTACGAGGTGGCGGGGCGGCGCTTCCGCGTGACGGCGGGCAGTGCGTTCCGTGCGAACACGGTGGCGCTGTCTAACCTTGTGTTGGAAGTGGTGCAGGCGGTCGGCAAGGCAGACGCGGTGCTTGAACTATACGCCGGGGTGGGGCTATTTGGTGCCTTCCTGGCGGAGAAAGCAAACTACGTCACGCTGGTGGAAAGCTACCCCCCCGCAGCAACGGACGCCGACGTGAACACCGATGAGTTCGATCATGTGGACGTGATTGAGGGCAGCGTCGAAGATGTGCTGGACGCCGCCGAGCAGGAATACGATACGGTGCTGGTCAATCCGCCGCCTGCTGGCATGAGCACCGACGCTATTGATGGTGTTGCTGCACTGGGCGCGGGCACACTCGTCTACGTCAGCAGCGACCCGGCAACGTTTGCCCGTGATGGCAAGCGGCTGCGCGGGCACGGCTATCAACTGGATTATGTGCAGCCGCTGGACATGGCACCCCAAACGTACTACACCGAGGTCGTCGGGCGCTTTGTTCGGGCTAGCAAGCGTGGGTAGTCGCTCGACTGCCCATTAACGGATATGCCCGACTTGGCTATACTTGCTGCGCATTTTCGCCAGAACACCTGAGAGCGTTGCCCACATGGAAACCATGCAATTCTTCCCCATTATGATCGTCGGCTTTGCTATGTCTATGGGGCTAACGCCGCTCTCCCGGCAGATTGCAATGCGCCTGGGCGTGGTTGACCGCCCCACGAGTGCTCGCAAAGCAAACGCCGAATACAAGCCGCTGATGGGTGGGCTGGCGATGTACGCGGCATTTGCCATCGCGCTGCTGCTGTTTAGTGCGCCACAGCACCTACGGGAGTTCGGTGCGATTGTGGCGGGTGCAACCGTACTGGCGGCGGTGGGGCTTTACGATGACCGCTTTGAGATGGGGATGCGCCCCAAGCTGCTGGCGATGATCGGGGTTGCGCTGGGGTTAGCAGCATCGGGTATTCAGGTGCACCTGTTTAAGACGCCGTGGCTGGATGTGCCACTGACGGTGCTGTGGATGCTGACGATCATGAACGCGGTGAACTTTTTGGACAACATGGACGGGCTGGCGGCGGGGCTGTCTGCCATTGCCGGGTTCTTCTTCATGGTGATTGCGTTCACGCAGGGGCAAACGCTGGTGAGCAGCCTGGCAGCGGCACTGTTTGGCAGTGCGCTGGGCTTTTGGGTGTATAACTTCAACCCGGCGAGCACATTTATGGGCGATATGGGCGCGCTGCTGCTGGGCATGGTGCTCAGCGTGCTGGGCATCAAGCTGACGTTTGAAACGCAGCCACTTAGCGTGACGTGGATGATCCCGATTATGGTGCTGGCGCTGCCGCTGTTCGACATTTCGCTGGTCGTCATCACGCGGCTGAGCGAGGGGCGCTCCCCTGGTGAGGCGGGCAAAGACCACACCTCGCATCGCATTCGGTCTGCGGGGCTGAGTGTGCGCTGGACGCTGGCAGTGCTGTATTTCTTCTGCTTTCTGTTCGGCACGCTGGGGCTGGTGATGAGCGCTGCGCCACCCGTGACCGCGCTACGGCTGGGTGCCAGCGGCATCGGGCTTTTGGCGCTGTGCTTCGGGTTGATGTTCTGGCTACGCTGGCGCTACCAACTACACCCACAGGACAAGCGCTGATGCCGCAAACGGTGCTTGTAACTGGCGGTGCCGGGTTTATTGGGAGCCATCTGGTGCGGCGCTTGCTGGCGGAAGGTGCCCGCGTGCGCGTGATTGACAACCTGAGTACGGGCAAACGCACTAACCTGGACACTGCCAACGGCGACCTGACGCTGCACGAAACCAGCTTCACCGATCTTGAGGCGATTCGCCCCATGTTTGCAGGTGTGGATAGGGTCTATCACATTGGGGCGCTGCCTTCGGTGCCGCGTAGCGTGGCGAACCCGCAGGAGAGCCATCGTCACAATGTAGTGGGCACGCTAAACGTGCTGGTTGCTGCCCGCGACGCGGGCGTGCGGCGGGTGGTGTACGCGGCGTCGTCGTCGGCATATGGGGATGTGCTGGCGGATTACAAGAGAGAGACCATGACACCCAAGCCGCTGTCGCCCTATGGCGCGGCAAAGCTCGCCGGGGAGTACTATGCCAAGGCGTTTACGCACAGCTATGGGCTGGAAACGGTTTGCACGCGCTTTTTCAATGTGTTCGGTCCGCAGCAAGACCCGAACTCCCACTACGCGGCAGTCATCCCAAAATTTATCACGCTGATGCAGCGTGGCGAGCGCCCGACCATCTTCGGGGACGGCACCCAATCGCGGGACTTCACCTACATTGACAACGTGGTTTACGGACTCCGGTTGGCGGCGACCGCACCGGATGCCAACGGGAACACCATCAACCTGGCGATGGGTGGGCAGGTGACGCTGTTGGAACTGGTAGCGCAGCTAAATGCGCTTTTGGGAACGGATATTAAGCCAATTTTGGGGTCGCCGCGTGTGGGGGACATTCAGCATTCGCGGGCGGATGTGAGCCTGGCAGGGCAGTTAATGGACTACACGCCGCTGGTCACGTTTGAGGACGGGTTGGCGCGGACGGTCGCATGGTACCAGCAGGAATACGCTAAATCGCTTTGATGCGCGTGATGAGCCGCTGGATAATGCCCTTTGGAAGTCCGCTTTTCTTCTGTTCTTTGATGAGTTGCCGCAGGTTGATGATTTCGTGCACCAGGGTCGAGCGGTGAACCACCTCTCCGTTGATGCGGTACCAGTAGCCGCCCATGTACTGTACTTTGGGCTGCCTGCCGTGTAGCTGATAGTAAGACCGCATGTAGCCCTCGGCAATGTCCTGCGGTGTGAGTGTCTTGTCGTTCGGTCGCATTTGCGCCTGCCCCCAATTTGCCTATGCCTGAATGTAACATCATCTTACGCGACGAGGTCGCATTTGTCATTTCAGTTGCGGCAAAATTTACCAACAAGCGCACAATTTCACAAATGATATGGCGAACTACATGCTGCGCAAACGGGCAATTAACCGTTTTACAACGCTCTTTTCCATACGGCGGTGATTTTTAGCGAGTGTGCGCAGTCGCTCAATCTCTGCCTCGACTGTGCTGCGATGACAGATCTCACCGTTGACCTGATACCAATCTCCGCTGCGGTGGGCGATGCGTGGGGGACGCCCATGTAGTGCGTGGAAGGCACGCATGTAACCCTGGGTGATTTGTTCTGGGGAAACACCATTCCTTGTTGCAACCATTGACGAACCCTTGCTAATGACTGAACACGTTTGGATTATAGCGAAAAAATGTAAATTGTAACAGTTATTTTACATCACTTGCACAAAATTTGTGACCATAGTCCTATGTCCACGCGAAGGGCGAAGGTAGGCACCTTAAAACAGGCAGTAACACGTATGGAATACACGTCTCACTATCGTGCACTGTATAATCTGGTCTGCCAATGACCTCGGCTGGACGGCAGAGGGCGACGGCACGCGCTATTGGCTGGCACCAACAGGCTAGCGCGACCAACTACAGGGTGAAAGTTCGCACAAACGGCGGTACTATCGGTGCCGTCGTTTTGCTTTCTTAAAGGAGACGCTAACGTTGGATTTATTTGAGTATCAAGGAAAGCAGTTTTTTCAAAAGTACAACATCCCTACCGTGCCGGGTGGCATGGCGAAAACCCCCGATGAGGCAGTGCAAGTCGCCGACAAGATCGGCTACCCCGTTGCTGTGAAGGCGCAGGTACAGGTCGGTGGGCGTGGCAAGGCGGGCGGTATTGCCGTGGTGAACGATGCCGACGAGTGCTACAAGGAAGCTGACCGCATCCTCGGCATGAACATCAAGGATCACACCGTTCACACACTGTGGGTGGAAAAAGGCGCAGACATCGCTGAGGAATACTACGCCTCGTTCACGCTGGATCGCTCCGCAAAGCTTGACCTGGGCATGTTGAGTGCTGAGGGTGGCGTTGAGATCGAAACGGTGGCGGAGGAAAACCCGGACGCTATCGCTCGCATTCACATCAACCCGATAGAGGGGCTGAGCGAAGACCGTGCCCGCGAGTGGGTGAAGGCGGCAAAGCTGAACCCCGACGCAGAACACGGCGTGGTTAATGTGCTCACCAAGCTGTACCACGCCTACACCGACGGCAACGCCGACCTGACCGAGATCAACCCGCTGGTGCTAACTAGCAGCGGCGAGGTGATCGCACTGGACGCTAAGGTAAGCCTGGACGGTGCGGCGGCGGTGAACCACCCGGAGTGGGAGGAATATGAGAAACCGCCCATCCTGGACGAACGCGAGCGTATGGCAGCGGAGTATGGGCTGCAATATGTGGGGCTAGACGGCAACGTGGGCATTATGGCAAACGGTGCGGGGCTGGCAATGAGCACGCTGGACACGGTGAGCCAGGCAGGTGGCGAGCCAGCGAACTTCCTGGACTTCGGCGGTGGTGCCAAGGCAGAAATCGTTGCGGATGCGCTCACGCTGATTAACAGCGACGAGAACGTAAAAGTCGCGTTCATGAACATCTTCGGCGGCATCACCCGCTGTGACGATGTGGCACGCGGCGTCATCGAGGGCATGAGCAGGGTTGACTTGCGCGTGCCGCTGGTCGTCCGGCTGGACGGCACCAATGCTGAGGAAGGGCGTGCCATCCTGGACGAGGCGATCAACGATAACCGCTTCGACGGCAAACTCATTCGGGAAGACACGATGCTGAGCGCGGCAGAACGCGCAGTGAAAATCGCAGAAGGGGGTGCATAATGGCGGTATGGGTCGGCGCAGACACAAGAGTGGTTGTGCAGGGGCTAACTGGCAGCCAGGGGCGCTACTATGGCTTGCTCAACCGGGCGTATGGCACACAGGTCGTTGCGGGCACCAACCCGCGCAAGGCGGGCACCGATGTGGAGGGCATTCCGATCTACGCTGGTGTGAAAGACGCGATGGAGCAAGCAGGCGCGAACACATCGTTTGTGATTGTCCCGGCGAAGTTCGCTAAGGGCGCGGTGATGGAAGCAGCTGAGGCGGGCATTGAGTTCATCGTGTGTGTGACCGAGCACATCCCCGCCAAAGACCAGCTCACCATGTACAACGACCTCAAGGCGAACTATCCCCGCGTGCGTATGATCGGTCCGAACTGCCCTGGCATCATCACGCCGGGGACCAAGACCAACATCGGTTTTATCCCCGGTCATGTGGCGATGGACGGTCCCGTGGGCGTGACGAGCCGCTCCGGGACGCTGGCGTACCAGGCAGTGTACGAGCTAACGCAGGTGGGCATCGGGCAGACGACATGCGTGGGCATTGGCGGCGACCCGGTACCGGGCACCAGCTTTATCGACGTGCTAGAAGCGTTCCAGAACGACCCGGAAACCAAGGCAATGGTCATGATCGGCGAAATTGGTGGCAGCGCTGAAGAAGAAGCGGCGGCGTACATCAAAGAGAACGTCAAGAAGCCTGTCGTTGCCTACGTCGCTGGCGTAACGGCACCGCCCGGCAAGCGTATGGGTCATGCTGGCGCGATTGTGTCCGGTGGCAGCGGTACCGCAAAGGGCAAGATGGACGCGCTAGAGGCAGTTGGCGTGAAAGTCGCACAGAACCCAACGGAAATCGGTGGACTGGTACAGAATGCCCTGAAGGAAATCGGCTTGCTGTAGCACCGCGCAGCAGGTTCTTGGGGTGTGGCACTGCCGCCGCACCCCAGCACACAACTTTTGCAAGCAGCGTCCCCGCAGCCATAACCCGCACGAAAATCGAACTTGTATCGGTTAGCTGTGCAAATTATTATCATAACCGTGACAAAAATTACCGAAATTGCGCACAAAACCCGGTACACTGCTTGCTAGTGCCCTGGTTTTTGTGTAAAATGTCACAAGTAAACCAGATGAATAGCACATTAAAGTAATCCAGCGGGTGGTAGCGGTTGTGCTGCCCTCCGCCCGGAAGAGCATAGAGTGGGGACATAGTGTTATGGACTTTAGTTCAGTTGAGCGGCGCAACAGGGCAATCGCCATCATTACAGTGGTGACGGTGCTGTTGTTTATCGGCGGGGGGTTGATCTCGATGATGACGCCCTGGCTGATGGGGGTTCAGGCGTCTACGCAGGCGCGTGAGGTGGACGCGCTGATGCGCGTGATGATGTTTATTGGGGGGATCGTGTTCCTGCTGGTGCAGGGGCTCATTATTTGGGCAGTGGTGGTGTATCGCCGCCGCCCCGGTGACGAGAGCGACGGACCGAACGTGCACGGGAACTACGTGCTGGAGTTCGTGTGGACGCTCATTCCGACGATTGTCGTGTTCATCCTGACGATCATGAGCTATGTGGTGTTCGTGAACACACGCGCCCCACAAGAAAATGAGTTGGTCGTCAATGTGACGGCACAGCGCTACGCGTTTGCGTTTGAGTACGTGGATGATGCGAGCGACGCCATCGTGAATGACACCATCTTGCGCACCTATGTAGATCGCCCGGTGCGCCTGGAGATGCAAGCAACGGATGTTATCCACGCAGTGTGGATTCCGTCCATGCGTGTGAAACAGGATACCCTGCCGGGGCGCGACACCTACATGCGCTTCACACCTACAGAGCCGGGGCGTTACCCGGTCGTGTGCACGGAGCTGTGCGGGGGTGGTCATGGCGGGATGCGTGCCGAGATTCTTGTGTACCCCAGCGAAGAGACGTACATGGACTGGTACGAGACCCGCGTAGACTGCGAACTGAACCCGCCGGAAGACCCGGTGGCGCGTGGGCGGCAGATCCTTGCCAACAATGTGGGCGGTTATGCCTGCTCCGGCTGCCATGTGCTGGATGACCTGGGCTGGGTCGGGCAGGTGGGACCGAGCTTGAACGGCATTGCTGACCGTGTGGACAGCCGCGCTGCTGCTGCGGGCAATGCAAGCGGCGAGGAATACCTGTACACGTCCATTCGCAACTCGCTAGATTACCTCGTACCGGGCTACCAGGGGGTTATGCCCGTGTGGACGGACGAGCAGATGTCCGACGAAGTGGTTGAGGCAATTACCGCTTACCTGCTCACCCAGGGTGAAGAGGCGGCAGAACCACCGCCGCCTGCCTGCCCGGTACCGGAGTTTGAGGACGTGATGGCGAGCTACGAGGCAGAACAGGCAGTCGCTGCACGCTAGCAGCACCCAACGTGGCAACAACCCGGGGAGCATCCGTTCCCCGGCTTCATTGACGACAACACATCATTTGTTAGCTTTTATTTGACGAACGGAGATTCTATCCCATGGCAACCATTACCGCGCCACTCGGCGGGAAGACGCGCACGCAGGACAAGCAACTGCGCGTTAGCGACCTGCTCCAGTGGACAATTGACCATAAGATCATCGGGTTGCAGTACCTGATCGTATCTTTCCTATTTTTTGTCATTGGCGGCTTGTTGGCGATGCTCATCCGCATCGAGCTGCTGACGCCCAACGTTGACTTCTTCCCCAGCGGGCAGGCGTACAACACCGTGCTCACGTTGCACGGCTCCGCCATGATCTTCCTGTTTATGATCCCGGTGTGGGCGGGCTTTGGTAACTACCTGGTGCCGCTGATGCTGGGCGCAAAGGACATGGCGTTCCCGTGGCTTAACGCCTTCGCCTTCTGGATGATTCCCCCGGCGGGTCTGCTGTTCCTGCTGAGCTACTTTGTGGGCGCACCGGAAGCAGGCTGGACGGCATACCCGCCGCTGAGTGTGGAGTACAGCCCAGACGGGCAAACTCTGTGGATCGTAGGGCTGCATGTGTTGGGGATTAGCTCGATATTGGGTGCGATCAACTTCATCGTGACCATCAAGAACATGCGCCCAGAGGGCATGGGTTACTTCCAGATGCCGCTGTTCGTGTGGGCAATCCTGGCAACCAGCATCATCATTGTGATGGCAACACCGTTTCTGGCGGGGGCGCTCACGCTGCTGCTGCTAGACCGTGTGGCGGGCACCAGCTTCTTTGACCCGGCAGCGGGCGGTGACGTGCTGCTGTGGCAGAACATCTTCTGGTTCTACAGCCACCCTGCCGTATACATCATGATTTTGCCCGGCTTCGGCGTGCTGAGCGAAGTGCTGTCTATTCACAGCCGCAAGCCCATCTTCGGCTACCGCCTGATTGCGCTTTCCAGTATGGCAATCGCGCTGATCGGCTTTACCGTGTGGGCACACCATATGTTCACCAGCCTCACGCCGCAGTTGCGCATCCCGTTCATGATTACGTCCATGATTATCGCGGTGCCAACGGGCATTAAGATCTTCAGTTGGATCGGCACGATTTGGGGCGGCAAGATTCGCTTCACAACGGCGAACCTGTTTGGTATCGGGTTGCTGTCCATGTTTGTGATCGGTGGTATCTCCGGCGTGATGCTGGCATCGGTTCCGGTGGACATCCACGTCCACGATACCTACTTTGTTGTCGCGCACTTCCACTTTGTGCTGTACGGTGGCGCGGTGTTCGCAGTGTATGCCGGGCTTTACCACTGGTTCCCGAAGATGACGGGGAAGATGCTCAACGAGCGGTTGGGCGCTGTGCACTTCTGGCTGACGTATGTGGGCTTCCTGGGCACGTTCTTCCCCATGCACTGGAGTGGTGCACGCGGGATGCCGCGCCGTGTGGCGGAGTATGCACCGGAGTTCACGGTGGTGAACGCGATCACGAGCCTGAGCGCGTTCATTCTGGGCATCTCCACGCTGTTTTTCATCTGGAATGTGTTCCAGAGCCTGGCAGTTGGTAAGCGTGCCGGTGCCAACCCATGGCGTGCGCTCACGCTGGAGTGGGCAACGAGTAGCCCGCCGCCCAGCCACAACTTTGACTACGAGCCAGTCGCATTTGAAGACCCGTACGGCTACGGCACAGAAGAAGCAACCGCCTACATCAACGCGATTGAGGAGCGCTACAACCGTGACGGTGGGCGCAAACAACCGCGTGGTGGTCAGTTGGTGGGTCAGCCAGCAGGGGACTAGGTTCACGTGTGGGGCGTTGCAGGGCAGGGCGAGATGAATCTCGCCCCTGCGGTTTGATGGGATACATGCAATCTGCGGGGCGGTTCCGGGCACACGGACCGCCCCTTATGCTACGGGGAAGTACTGGCATGGAACTTGACTATCGCCTGCGCGACGACAACATACACCACTTTCAGTTTTTGAAAGCGTCGCACACCGCCGTCGATGAATTTTTGAGGCGACTGGACGAGGTTTTGGAGGGATACACGCCCGGTACCTTCATGCTCATTCTGGTGGATGCCGGCGAATCTGGGGTGTTGCCCTTTGGATATACCTTTGAGGGTGTGCGAAACGCGATTAAAAAGCACGGCAGCCGCCGGTTTGACAATTTCCGCGTTGGGCTGGCGCATCCCCCATCTGCGACACTGGCACCGATATGGGTGTCTATATTGAGTGTGATCCCCACGCCAGTAGCTGTGAAAGCCTTCCCGGCAACGGAGCGCGAAACGGCGATTGCGTGGCTGACGGAGGAGTAGAGCTGTTGATGCGGCAATTGGATCTTGAAACAACAGATATAGGAATTGACTTAACGGTATGACACAACAGGCAAAAGACTACTTCGGGGATAGCCTTTCCCCGGCGGAGAAAGCGGCGAAGCGCCGTGAGCGCGAAGCACGTCAGGCGCTGGAAAACAAGCGACTTGGTCTGCTCGTTTTCCAGATTAGCTGGATTATGGCGTTTTTGGCGCTGGTGATGGTGAACTGGCAGCTACGGTTTAGCTACGAGACGTGGCCCCCGCCCGGCGTGCGTGCAATGGGCGCGGCGCTGCCCACAGCGGCGACCGTGTTGCTGCTGGCGGCGGTCGTGCTGGCGCGGCGCGGTCGGCGGGCGGTGAGCGCGGACGAGACCAATCGCTTCATCAACGCCTGGACGTTGAGCATTGGGGCGACGGTGATGTTTGTGCTCATCATGATTGTGGAGTGGGTGCGCGTGCAGACGGGCACGCAATACAGCGCAGTCTTCCGGCTGATGACGGGCTTCCACAGCTTGCACGCCGTGGCAGTGGGCGCGTTTATGGTGAACATCCTGCGGAATGCCCGGCACGCACGTCAGGTAGAGCAGGCAGGTGACGACGCTGGCGAAGACGAACATGTTGTGCGCTACAACAGCGAGAACTTTTGGAGTGTGGAGGCAGCATCCAAGATGCTGGACTTTGTGTTTGTGGCGTGGCTGCTGTTTTATGTGGTGTTGTACTGGTGGCGCAGCGGCTGACCGCACTCATCGGCGGCTTGGCGAACGCTAATGCTTTGTTTATAATTGTGATTGTGCGGAATTTCACCGATTGATGGTCAACACACATTTACAACACACACAATGGCATCTGTGTTACGCCTGCACGACGATGACAACAATCAGACTTTATTTGTAACGAGAGGACGAAGGGGATTATGAAACCTGGAATTTCACGCGCAGCAGTCGCGGGCATCATTGGCTTTGCCGTTGGTGCACTCATCGTGACCGGGCTGCGTGCTGCGTTCGGCTTTACGCCCTACTGGAACCTGGGGTTGGTGCTGGTGCTGGGTGCCTTCACCACCGTCTACGCGGTGATTTGGGGCATTGGCGGGTTTAACCCGCGCATGAGCGAGCATCCAGACGACAGCAAACCGGAACCAACCGAGGATGAACTCGCGGAGCAAGCGGGCTGGGCAGGGATGCTGAGCCACCTGAGCTGGCAGATTACGTTTGTGTCCGTTGCATTGGTCTTTGTGCTCATCGCCCTGGCGGTCATTCCGGGCTTTGGGCTGAACATCACGTCCATTCCAGATGCCAGTGTGAAGGGCTTTGGCACGGTGCAGCTAGAGGTGGGTGAGCAGACATACCCGATTAACCAGGCGGTGCTGCTGATCGGCTTTGTGCTGTTCACCGTGATCTCGCTGGCACTTTCTGGCGCGGCGCTGATGGGACTTTTCTGGTTCTTGAGCAGTGGCGTTGAGGAATCTAAACAGATTGAGGTGGCACCCCCCGGCACCCCACGGGAAAAAGTGAACCCACTGCTGCGCCGTGCGGGTGACTTCGCCGGGCAGCTTGCAGAGCGCGTTGCCCCGCCGGAAGATAAGGACACCACGACTGTTGTACCCGTAGAGGAGCGCCAATCATGAGCGACGCATCTTCAATGATGGCACCGGGCGCAGACGACTACCCGGTCGAGCACGATCATCACCACGATGAGCATGAGGGGCACTTCACACCGGAGGAAGCGCTGGATAACGCCAAGTTCGCCATGTGGCTGTACATCGGCAGCGAGGTCATGATCTTCTCCGGCATGATTGCCGCGTATTTGGTGTTCCGGCGCTTTAACGTGGAGGCAGTGCATCTCGCGCAGGAGCACCTGAGCATCACACTGGTGAGCCTGAATACCTTCTTGCTGCTGGCAAGCAGTTGGATGATGGTGATGGGGCTGCGTGAGGTTCAGCGCGGCAACAACCAGGGTCTGGTGCGCTGGCTGAGCGGCACGGTGGTCTTCGGTGTGATTTTCGTGGGGTTACAGGTCGTGGAGTACGCTGAACTCGCCCACAACGGCGTGGTGCTCACCGTGCCGACGGAGGAAGAGGTTACGGCAATCGTGGATAGCGGCACGATCCCGCTGTGGTTAGAAGAAGGCATCGAGGCGCTCGAAGTTGCCGAGCTTGCCGAGGCGGAAGTCGCGGTCGAGACGGGCGAGGCAGCGACCGAGGGCGAGGCAACCATCCAGTCAGAAGCGGTATCTGCCGAGCCAACGCTAGCAGAGCGAGCAACGCTTGTTGCCCAGAGCCTGGGGCAGTATGGGCAGCGCTTTTACGCGCCCACGGCGTTCCACGGCGCTCATGTGATTGTTGGCTGCCTGTGGGGACTATGGATCATCAACCGGGCGTGGCGGCGCAAATTTACAGCAGAGCGGTACGCTGCCGTTGAGGTATTCGGGCTGTACTGGCACTTTGTGGACGTGGTGTGGATCATCCTGTTCACGTTCATCTACTTGATATAAGGGGGCGGGTATGACTGAGCAAGAGAAAACACTCCACGCAGAGGCAGTCGAAACACTGCGGGATGCAGAGCGCGAGATCGAGGCAATCATTGATTCTGCGGATGTACAAGCGGCACTCGCCGTTGCCCAGGGCGATGACTTCGACAGCGCCAAACAAGATGCCCTTGCAACTGTTGAAGATGCACGGACGCGGGCACACGTCCTGGCGCACGAAGCAATCGACAAAATCAACGCGCTGATGGAACAGGCGGGCGATCCAGCGGAGGCACAACGCCTGACGGCAGTGTTGCACGCTGCTGTTGAGAACCCGCGTCCGGGTGTGCGCTTTAGCCAGCATCTGAACGAGGCGGCAGAATTGGAACTCGACCGGGTTGAGGCTAACACGTTGCGGCTTGAGGGTGCCCTGAACGCCGTTACCGATCCGTTTTTTGACAAATTAAACGCGGCGATGGAGTCAGCTTCGCGCCCCGCTGCCACACCCGATCACGATCACGCGCTGCACAGCGACACCGTTGATCTATTTGGGACGCAGGTGACGGTGCCGGGCGGGTTGTACACGGTGGTGTTCGGCGTGCTGGCAATTGTTACGATCATCGAAGTTGCCATGGCGGAGTCTGGATTGCCGGGGTCGATTGCCTACCCGCTGCTGTCTGCGCTATCGATTGGCAAGGCGGTGCTGGTCGTGCTGTACTACATGCATCTGCGGGAAGACAGCCGCATCTTTGCGTGGGCATTTGGCTTGCCGCTGGGCATGGCGGGGCTAATCATCCTGTTCCTGCTGCTGGTGAATCCGGTGGTGTACTAGCACTAGCCGCTCAGCACGGGGCAAGCGCAACACATTTATTCGAACGACCTGCCGATTGGCGGGTCGTTTTCGTTGCTGCTGATACGGGAGCGGCTATACTAGGTCGGCGGTTCGTGGCTATCTTAGGAGATAACGGTATGCAACTCAGTATTGCAGGTAAGGTCGCGCTGGTCACTGGCTCTGCGCAGCGTGTGGGCAAGTCAATTGCCCTGGAGCTGGCAACTCGCGGCGCAAACGTGGTCGTGCACTACAACAGCTCCGATGAAGAAACGGTGCGAGACACCGTACAGGACATGAAATCCAAGGGCGTTGATGTATTGTCTGTCCAGGCGGATGTCAGCACCTTAGACGGTGTGAGCAAGCTGTTTGGTGCCATTGTGCAGCACTTTCATCGCCTCGATATTCTGGTGAACAGTGCGTCTATATTCCAAAAACGGCGTTTGCTCGACGTCACGTTGGAGGAGTGGAACCGGACAATGGCGGTGAATGTCACTGCGCCGTTTTTGTGCACGCAGGCGGCGGCAGAGCTCATGATGAAGAACACGCCG
>CAYVGI010000046.1:0-500 GCA_964451095.1 uncultured Anaerolineaceae bacterium | reverse complement strand
TGTTTTTTTGTGCTCTTTGGCGGCTCCTTTCTTTTTTTTTATTAACCCGCCGCCGGGGGTAGCTATCTTCAATATTTTGGACAGGGGGGCGATTATGCCGTGGGTAGACTACGCCCACCATGGAGTGAGCAAAGCGGCACTCGCTATGCTCACCCACACGAGCGCCGCAACACTCGGACCTGACATCCGCGTGAACGCAGTTATCCCAGGACCGGTGATGAAGCCAGAAGACAACACGGATGATGAGTGGGAAGCTATCGGGCAGAAGAATTTGCTCAAGCGCACAGGCTCCCCTGAAGACGTCGCACGGGCGGTTGCTTACCTGGTGACGGAAGGATTCGTGACAGGAACGACGATCCATGTGAACGGTGGACGCCACTTTGCCACATGAAACAGGTAAATTTTGCTGCGAAAAGCGTAAAAGTTTAGGAACTTAAACTTAAGATGTTTTGGAATTGGGATAAGTTGTGATATATTTCGGCACGGTGGCGGCACACACC
>CAYVGI010000045.1:0-30368 GCA_964451095.1 uncultured Anaerolineaceae bacterium | reverse complement strand
TGTCATGGCATGAGTGTAGCCGACTTTCACCAAACGTCAACAGAACCTAGTTTGAATTCGAGCGATCCTTGTTTATCATAACAGGACGGCTATCGCTTTTACCAGATTCACATTATATAACATCCCACCCACAGTGAGGTTACGCTTTGCAGGTTAAGAGATTGGGTCGCAGCGGATTAGAAGTTAGCGGCATTATTTTGGGCACGATGACATTTGGCTGGTCTGCGGATGAGGACACGAGCTTCCAGATTATGGACGCGGCACAGGAAGCCGGCATTGCGTGCTTCGATACTGCCAATATCTACTCGCGGTGGATTGACGGCAATGTGGGGGGCGAGTCGGAAGCGATTATCGGCAAGTGGCTGCGCCAGAGAGAGCGCCACCGTGTGGTGATTGCCACCAAGGTACGTGGGCGCATGTGGGACGGTGCCAACGGCGAGGGGCTTAGCAGAGCGCACATCATCCAGGCAGCAGAAGACAGCCTGCGCCGCTTGCAAACCGACTATATCGACCTGTATCAGGTACACTGGTACGACGAGCACACACCGCTAGAAGAAACCCTCTCCGCAATGGAGGCGCTGGTGCAATCCGGCAAAGTGCGTTACATCGGTGCGAGCAACCACCCCGCCTGGCGGCTGACCAAAGCACTGTGGGCGAGTGATGTGCACGGGCTGGTGCGCTACGAGAGCTTACAGCCGCATCATAGCCTGCTACACCGCGACGAGGTTGAGCGCGAACTAGCAGACCTGTGCATTGACCAAAGCATTGGCGTGATTCCGTACAGCCCGTTGGCGGCGGGGTTCCTCACTGGCAAATACAGCCGCGAAAACCGAACGGCGGACAGTACCCGCACCAACAGCGGCACCGTCCGCCGCCTGCTGAGCAACGAACGTGCCTTTGATGTGCTGGACGTGGTGCGCGACATCGCAGCGGAGCACGATGTGCCGCCCGCACAGGTGGCGCTCTCCTGGCAGATGAGCAAACCGTTCATCACCGCGCCCATCATCGGTGCCCGCACAGCAGAGCAGTTACAGCAGGTCGTTGGCGCAGCGGAGTTAACGCTCACCGACGAGCAACTTGCTCGTTTAGACGACATAAGCGCGGGACTCTGATGAAACGAACCAACAAACTGTATTACCTCAATGCGGTTTTCCCGTATGTGTCCGCAGAGGTGAAAGAGCGGGCGCTGCTGCGCTATCCGGATGTACGCCTGTCGCTTGCGCCCGAAGACGGTTTTACACCGTTGGGGGAACACAACCTGGTCATGCTGGTGGGCATGACGGGCAGCGGCAAATCTACCACGCTGCGCCACCTGCGCGAGATGGACACGTTCGCATTTGTGGACGCCATCCCCAGCCGCCGCGACCTGGCAGACCTTGTTCTCATTCCGAGTGCGCAGGTCATCCGGCAGGAGGCTATCTACGTGATAAAAGACCGCGTTTACCGCTTCAGGTACACCCGCTACGCCCACCAGGAGTTTGTGCCGGGCGGCACCGCAGAGGTGTTCGCATGGCTGGACTATCGCACGGGAAGCGAGCGTATTCTGTCTGAGGGTGTGCGGGGCGCAGAGGAAATCAAGTACGCATTGCAATACACACGCTGGCGCATCGCTGAGCTGTGGGTAGACCCGGTGCAGCGGCTACAGCGCCTCAGCCAGCGTGGGGAGGCGTTCGACCAGGTGAACAACGCGGACGCAGAAGACTTATCGTTCCTGCCAGCAGACCGCGCCGACGAAGTGCGTGCGCTGCTTGCCAGCGGCAACATCACGCCACAGGCAATCGCAACCGTGCGCGAGGAAACGGTCAACTACGGCGGCGCACCCTACGACATAGACAACAACACCGCGAACTACCGCTGCTTCCCCACCAATGGGCTTACACCGCAGCAGGTGGCAGCGTCAGTGGCACAGTGGATACAACAAACGGAGCAAGAAACATCATGAAGCAATTCCTGGGCATCATTGCGCTGGCACTCTCGCTAGCGTGCACCGCGAACCCGATTGTGGTGGTTACACCGGGTGCCGCCCCGAACACCAGCGGTAACAGCACTGGCAGCAGCAGCGGCGGCGCATCTGCGCCAAACGGTGAAAGCGGGCGCGTCACCCGGGTGGTAGACGGCGACACAATAGACGTGGACATCAACGGGCAAACGGTGCGGGTGCGCTACCTGGGCGTAAACACCACCGAAACCAACCGGGGCGAAGTCTGCTCGCAGGAGGGCAAGCAGGCAAACGCCGCATTGGTTGAGGGGCAAATTGTCACCCTCGTGCCAGACCGCGACCCAACCGACCAGTACGGGCGTGAACTGCGCTACGTCTATGTGGGTAGCACATTCGTCAACGCGGAACTCGTGCGCCAAGGCTGGGCAGAGGCAGTGATGTACGAGCCAAACGACGCGCACTGGAACGAACTCATTGCGCTGGAGCAAGCGGCAGAGCGTGCTAGGCGTGGTTGCCACGGCATGTCCAACATTTTCGACGATGGGCGCTACGACCGCTAGTGGCACACCACAAAGGTATTTATGGTACGGGCACAGCGCACCGTGCCCGAGGCGTAGCACCGCTACGCCTCCACCCTTTGTGGGTTTAGCTGTTCACCTGTGTACGCAGCATACCCCACGCCAGCCCAATGCCGATCAGGTTCATGGTCATGTCGTACAGCGATGCACTGCGCTCCGGCAGCAGGCTTTGCAGTCCTTCCGCCACAGACCCCACAGCAACGGCGATGGCAACAGCATACACCACTGCCCGCCCGGTGCTGCCGACGGTTCGTGCCAGCGGCAGGTACCACAGCAGGAACAGCGTGCCAAACCCGATAATGTGCCCGATTGTGAACACGACTTCGCGCCGCCAGTCCGGCGCGGCAACGGGGGCGACAATTTCTACCGCTGGGGCACCGGGCTGCTGCAACAGGTACGCGACGAGAAAAATGGTGTAGCCCAGCGCGAGCACCCAACGCACACTCTGCCTGTGTAACATGACATGTGTCCTCACTTTTTCATCTCACACGATAGGTCGCGTAGGCTGTGTATGGCGTTCCATACTTCATTATTACTCATTGCCGCGCTGCCTGCACCTGGGGTGCTACGGAGCGCTAAAGAGAAGCTGGTAGCGCCGGGCGTACCATGCGGGCAATGCCCGCCAGCCCCACCACGCCAGCGCAATCCCCACACAGTTCGCAGTCATATCCGCCGGGGAGCCAAAGCGCCCGGCAATGAAAGTTTGCAGTACCTCGCCCATCGTGCCGAGCGACAGTACGATCAGCAGGGCGATAAACGGCGCAGACCCTGGGCGGAAGTGCGGAATGAGTGCCCAGCACCACAACGTGAACATGAGCGCGAAGGTGAGCATGTGCCCCAACAGAGACACATGATACTGTGCGGCAATCTTGAGGATGGGGATGCCCGCGATTGCCTGTAGCTCCGGGCGCAGCATCACAATCACGATGAACAGCGTGAACGCAAACGCACAGCTCCCCCGCACCAACGAAAATGCCGTGTCGTTATTCAATATCCGCTTCAAAAGCCTCATGCTGGCACATCTCCACACTACAAGTACAACGCAGCGACACATCATACGCTGGAAGTGCAACGGGTTCTAGCGCGGATTGCGGCGGGGCGGTGGCGCATCTGGTAGTATGTGGCGCTGAAACAAGGTCGCAGTGGGAAAGGATCCAGTCATGCGGGTAGTGCTCCAACGGGTGACACAGGGCAGTGTTACGGTAGATGGGCAGGTCACAGGCGCGGTAGAACAGGGATTTGTCGCGCTCGTCGGGGTGACGGACGGTGACACCGAGGACGACGCAAAACTGCTGGCAAACAAGACAGCAAACCTGCGCGTGTTCGAGGATGACGCTGGCAAAATGAACCTATCCGCGTTAGATGTTGGCGGCGGCGTGTTGGTAGTTAGCCAGTTCACCTTGTATGCGGATGCCCGCAAGGGTCGGCGTCCAAGTTTTATCAAAGCGGCACACCCGGATGTTGCCGCGCCGCTGGTGCAGCGCTATGCAGATTTCCTAACTGAGTTGGGTATCGCCCGCGTGGAACACGGTGTGTTCGGTGCGATGATGCAGGTAGAAATCCACAATGATGGTCCGGTCACTATCCTTTTAGATACCGCAGAACTGCGATAGCCTGCCGACAGCACAATAGACAGGCAGCGCCCGCGCATGTTGTCACATGTGGACAAAACGCTGCCCCACAACGCTGCTGCCCTGGCAGCGCGTCGCCAATTGTGAAGAACACCTAAATGTACTGACATAAATTTCTTCATTAAAACATCTGTTAAATCTTTTATAATCTGCGCGAGCATGGGGTCAAGTACACTGAAAAGCAACCACAGTTAAAAAGATGGTTCGGGAGGGTATGGCATTGGTGGCAACACGACCAGAGTTCGATATAACACAGGTTAGGGCGATTGCTGTGGAGGACAACAGCGCCAGCGCTGCCATGATTGGCGTGATTATGCGCCGCCTGGGCATGGATAGCATGGTAGACCCCACTGGGAGCAATGTGGTACACATGGCGGTGAAAACCAAGCCCGACGTGATATTCTGTGATTTGAACCTGCCGAACACCAGCGGCTTCGAGATTCTTAAGCAAATTCGCCAGCATCGCGTGCTGGATAACACACGGGTCGTTGCCGTCACTGCGGTAGACCCACACATCGGCATTCCACGCTGCAAAGAGGCAGGCTTTGACGGTTTCATCGCCAAGCCACTCACGCGCCGCCAGTTCAAAACACAAGTGGAGCGGCTAATGACCGGTAAGGACGTTTGGGACTCACGCTAGACGCTGCGTCTGCGCATATGTGCGAAACAAAACCCCCCATGCAGATGTGCGCGGGGGTTTCGTCGTTCTAGCAGCCCAATGCCCTAGACGGCGGCGTCCAGCGCATTACATGCCGGGCAGCTTCCGTCCGGGCGCACAATGGCAAAGCCGCCCTGTGGGTCAGCACCAAACGTGGTGGAGTCTACGTTCCAGACGATGAACAAACGCACATTACCGCTATCGCGTGCCAGCCGTGCCGCATCTGCCAGCCACTGCGCCTGCTCTGCCACGCTGGTATCCGAAGCCCACGCGAAGCCAGCGGGCAAGTCTCCGTAGCCTTCTGGCGACAAGTAGCCAATCTCGGTAAAGCACAGCGGTTTCCCTGGGAATGTGCGACTGTACAGGCTCACCATGCCGTTGTAGTAGCGCGAGTAGTGGGAGCTGTTGCCACGAGGGTCGCCGCTGTTCTGCGTTGGCGGCACGATGCCCTCGTTGTAGTGGATGCCGACACAGTCCATGTACTGGGATGCCCCTGCGTTCGCCATGTCTCGGATGAACACGTTGTCGTCGCAGCCGCCAGCACCGCAGCCACCGCCAAACGCGCCAGTGGGTGCGGGTGCACCGCTAATGACGAGCACATTGGGGTTCTTTGCTTTGATGTTCTCATAGGACTGGCGCAGCATGTTGGTGTAGTTCGCCCCGTTAATCAGGTTACCGGGCCACTCACGGTCGATGTTCTGCTCGTTCCACACTTCGATGCCCTCTACCGAGCGCCCGTTAGGTGCCAGTTCCGCCACAGAGCCAACAAAGCTCGCGTACTCACGGTAGTACTCGTCCGGGTTCGCCGCCAACTCGCCCGGCTCACCGACGATGCTAAGCAGCAGCTTGAAGCCACGGGCGTGCGCAGTGCTGATGGCATTTTCGACTACGCTTGCTGGCTCGCCCAGGCGGTAACGGTGCTGCAACTTGACCCATGTCATGCCAGTGCCGCGCATCAGGTCTGGGTAGGAGAAGGTAATCACCTGCCCGCCAAGCTCAAAGCCGCCGGCAACATTAGACGGACCGCTGGGTGGTGGGTTGGTGGTGGTGCCGCCGTCGGTTGTTGTGCCACCATCGGTGGTGCCGCCATCAACGATGGGCGTAGATGTGCCCGCACCGGGGATGCGCAGCACCTGCCCGACGAAAATCAGGTTCGGGTTGGTGATGCCGTTCTCCTGCGCAATCGCCGTGGTGGAAACGCCAAAGCGCCGCGCAATCCTGGAAAGCGTGTCTCCGCGCACGACGGTGTAGCTGCCTGTGGCGGTGCCGGGGTTGGTGGTGGGTGTATCAGCGCCTGGTGCTGGGTCTGTGGTGGGAGGGTTGCCGCCCGTGGTACCGGGGATGCGCAGCACCTGCCCGACGAAGATCAGGTTCGGGTCGCTCAGGTTGTTCTCCTGCGCGATTGCCGTAAAGGTGGTGCTAAAGCGCCGCGCAATGCTGGAAAGCGTGTCCCCGCGTGCTACGGTGTAGGTTTGCAACTCCTGATTCGTCGGACCGCCTGTGCCGGGTTCTTCAGTCGCGCCCGGTGTGGTGGGTGTGGTCGGTGTAGTGGGTGCGGCGGTCGTGCCAGGGATGCGCAGCGACTGCCCCACGAAAACGAGTGTGATGTCGGTAATGTTGTTCTCCGCTGCGATGGCATCTACTGTGGTGCCAAAGCGGATGGCGATGCGGAACAGGTTATCGCCGGGTTGCACACGGTAAGTGTCAAGTTGTTCGGTGTTGTCTGCGTCCTGGGCGAACGTCGCCACAGGTGCGACAGCTAACACCAGAACACACAGAGTTAAAACTAGAATACGTTTCATCGGATTCCTCTGTCCTTTTTGCCCTTTGTTGGTTTCAAATTAACCAGGATTAACGGTAGTGTAACATGACGACAGGTTTTGCGCCTTTTCAATTTATGTCGTTTTTGCTTTGCAACACGTTCCATTTTCGTTAGTGCGGGGGCACACCAGGGCACAGTGCCGCTAGAACGGCGTCGTGTTGGTGGGCACAACAGGTGTATGTCTGTGGCGGGTGTGTACCACGATATGTTGTTTGCCAAAATATCGAAATACACCCCGGGTGTGGCAACCGCTTGACCGCTGATACGTTGGGTTATATGCTGCATTAGAACATACGTACCCCATCTACCCAAGGATACAGAAGGCACCGCTATGCAATTGACACCAGAACAACGTGAGGCGCTGCTCGCTACGCTACAGACGCGCTTTGAGCAGCACATGCACCGCCACGAGACCCTGGAATGGTCTGCTGTGTGGGCAAGGCTGGCACCGCAGGCGGAAAAGCTGTGGTCACTCAGCGAGATGGAGCGGACTGGCGGGAACCCCGACGTGATCGGCTATGATGAGGCAACGGGTGAGTACATCTTTTGTGATTGCGCGGTGCAAAGCCCGGCGGGTCGCAAGAGCATCTGTTATGACCGTGAGGGGCAGGCGACGCGAGAGAAGAAAGGGATACATCCCAACGGTAACGCTGTGGATATGGCAACTGCGATGGGTATAACGCTTTTGACGGAGGCACGGTACCGCCAGTTGCAGCAGCTTGGCGACTTCGATACCAAAACGTCAAGCTGGATCAAAACACCGCCCAAAATCCGGGGGCTTGGTGGGGCGCTCTTTGCGGACTACCGCTACGAGACGGTTTTTGTGTATCACAACAGTGCGCCCTCGTTCTACAGCAGCCGTGGATTTCGCGGGTTGCTGCGGGTGTGAATGACACCCAAAACCGCCGACGCGGAGCGCACCGTTGCACGATCTGATGCCCTAGGATCGAATCTTCTCTAGCACAGCGCGGTTGACCACGTTACTGTAGCTACCATCCTTGAGGGCTGCAATAACGAGTTCTGCTGCCTCTACTGCGACGGCAACCTGTGCCTCTGCGGTGCTAGCGGCAAGGTGCGGCGTGTGCAGTACGCGCTCGTGCCCTACGAGCGGGTGATCTGGCGGAGGCGGTTCCGCGTGGAAAACATCCAGGGCAGCACCTGCCACCTTGCCGTCGTCCAGTGCCGCACGCAGGTCGGCATCGTTAATCAGTGCGCCGCGTGCCGCGTTGATGATGTAAACCCCAGGTTTCATGCGTTCAAAAGCATCTGCATTGATCATCTCGCGGGTTTCGTCCGTGATGACAGAGTGCAGCGTGATGTAGTCCGCCCGGTGATACAAGTCGTTTAGTTCCACTTTTTCCACGTTGGCACGCTGCATGTTGTCTGCATCGACAAACGGATCGGCAGCGATAACATTCATCTCAAAAGCGAGGGCACGCTTTGCCACCGCACGACCGATGCGCCCGAAACCAACCACACCCAGCGTCTTTCCGCTCAGTTCCACGCCGTTGTACTTCTTACGATCCCAACGTCCCTCGCGCATACTCATGTAGGCGGGGGCAACATGACGGGAAATCGCCAGCATCAGCCCGAAAGCGTGCTCTGCTGTGGCGATGGTGTTGCCGCCGGGCGTGTTCATCACCACGATGCCGTGCTCGGTGGCGTAGTCTAGGTCAACGTTATCCACGCCGACCCCTGCGCGAGCGATGACCTTCAGGTTTTGCGCGTGGGAGAGCAGGTCGGCATCGGCGGTGGTGCTGCTGCGGATGACCATGGCGTCTGCGTGTGAGATTGCTGCGATGGTGTCGTCTCGGGTGAGGTTGCCGGGCGCATTCACGTAGATATTGTCTGCGGCGGCGAGCAGTTCGACTGCTTTTTTGTCTACATTGTCTGGCACGAGCACATGAAATGATGGCATGGTAGATGCGTTCTCCTGTAAATAAGGGATGATCTCAGCAGATAGGGGCGACTTGTGCGGTCGCCCAAGAAAAGTGGGTTACACGCCGAGGAATTCGTCCAGACCAGAAAGATACTCTTCCAGCATGGTCACCTGCATGTCCCCCATGTGCGCGATGCGGAACGTCTTGCCTTTGATCTTGCCGTAGCCTTCGTCGATGGCAAAGTCGCGCTCTCCCATAAACTTTGACATTTCGTTGACGTCGACTTCGCGGGTGTTGTCCACACACGTAATCGTCGGGGAGCGGTAGCCTTCCGCAGCGAAAAAGCCAAAGCCGCGCTCTTGCACCCACTCATGTGCCAGGGAGCGCATTTGCAGGTGGCGCTGCCAGCGGTTATCCATGGTTTCCGTCAGCACGTCTTCAAGTTGCTTCTGGGCGGCGTACATCAGGGAGATGGGCGGGGTGGATGCGGTGTTGTTCTTCTCCATGTACTTTTCCCAGGAGAGAAAATCGAAGTAGTAGCCACGGTTTTCGATTTGCTTGGCGCGTTCCAGCACGCGGTCACTCACCGAGGCAAACGCGATGCCCGGCGGCAGCGCAAACGCCTTCTGTCCGGATGTGAGCAGCAGGTCGATGTGCCAAGCGTCTGCACGGATTTCCGCGCCGAGCAACCCGGACACGCTATCGACCATGAACAGTGTATCCGGTGCTTTCTCGTGAATGACCTTGCCAATTGCCTCGATGGGGTTGGTAATGCCCGTGCTCGTTTCGTTGTGCACCACACACACCGCGTCATAATCGGACTTGGCAAGTGCATCCGCAACCATCTCAGGCGTGTGGTTTTGCCCCCACTCCACCTCAATCACGTCGATCTGCTTGCCGTTCGCCTCACTGATCTTCGCCCAGCGCTCGCTGAATGCGCCGCCAACAAGGTGCAGTGCCTTTTTGTCATCGCGAATGGCGTTGCGTGATGCGCCCTCCCACAGCCCCGTGCCAGATGACCCGCTGATGTAGACACGATTTTCTGTGAAAAACACTTGCTTGAGCTTGTCTTGCAGGTCTGCAAACAGGGTCGCAAACTCCCCGGAGCGATGACCGATCATCCACTGAGATTGTGCGTCTAGAACTTCTTTGCGAACCTCGACCGGTCCGGGAAGCACAAGACGTTTGTGCTTGTTTTCCATAGCTGGGTTCCTGCTCCTTACTTGCTTACGAGCGGCTAAATGAAGATAAATGCGCTTGATGCCATACAACGCGCATTATTCTGCCGTATGGAACCTACCGCGAATAGGGACAGTCTGCATGGTGATTTTGGTGAGCCGTGTATGAATGTTGGGGTGGGAACAGGGGTGTTGCTGGTAATAAGGAAACCCTGGTACGACCATCAGACGAAAAAAATTGGGAGCAGAGGGGGAGAGTGTCGTCAGGTGTACCAGGGGTTCACACAAGTTTGTGTTGCTAACGTTGAAAGGTTAGCAATTTGTTACGTTCTTAAGTTTACAACAAAAATTCGTAAACCACCGTTATAGTCTGGCGATAAGATCGTTTGTTCGTGGTTTGTCCGTAAATACCCGTAAAAGATACTCAGTCCCATTTAAGAGCGATTTTTCGTAATGCTGCCTATAATAACGCCAGCTTAACATCCCCACCAGTACGTTTAACAATTTGCAGGAGAGTGACACAATGTGTTCCCCAAAGGTTTCTCGAGTTGTGCGGCAGCGGATTGCGCGTGAGGGGCTGCCCAAGGTCAGCCGACGCGGCTTTTTGAAGGCAGGTGGCATCCTGGCGGCGGCAATGGCAGCGGGTAACGCCCCACGCATGGCAAAAGCAGCACCCCGCGCCCAGGATATGGGCGGCGACGTGGTGGACTTGAGCCACATGCTCAGCCCAGACTTCCCCGTGTTCCCCGGTTTTGACCGTGCCACGACCTCGCCGCTGGTGACGGTTGAGGAAAACGGCTTCTACTCGCAGGAGTGGACGTTTGGCGAGCACACCAGCACACACATGGATGCACCCGCTCACTTCATTGGCGATGGTGCACTCGTCACCGATCTTGATCCGTCCGCGCTCGTCGGTCCGGCTGTGGTCATCAACATTGCGGACAGAGCAGCAGAAAACCCCGACACGATGCTGGAGGTCGCGGACATTGAAGCGTGGGAAGAGGCTAACGGCGCTATGCCCGAAGGCGCTTTCGTGTGCATGTACTCCGGCTGGGCGGAGAAATATCTGGAACAAGGTGCAGATGCGTTTATGGGCACGGACGACGAGGGTGTGCTTCACTTCCCCGGCTTTAGCAACGCCGCTGCAGAGTTCCTGGTCAACGAGCGGGACATTAAAGGCATCGGCGTCGATACCGCAAGCCAGGATCACGGTCCATCTGCGACGTTTGACGTGCACTATACCATCCTGGGTGCGGGTCTCATCGGCGTAGAGAACCTGAACAACCTCGCCTCCATCCAGGACACAATTGCAACCGTTGTGTTCGGTATTCCGAAGTACGAGAACGGCTCGGGCGGTCCGCTGCGTGCACTCGCGTTCACCTAGAGCCTAGCCTGTCGTGGGGTGGCATCCGCGCCACCCCACCGGATTTGCCGCAGCAATGGCATGTGATGGTCATAGAGTGGAATGATCTGCTGAGCTAGGCTGTGTGCATTCACGATCACAACCCCGGAAAGACATGCCATGAGCAAAGACCACCTGAACAAACCCCTGACCGATGTCCGCCGCAGTGACCGCGCCGTTGACGACGACGGATGGATTAGGCAAATGCTGCACACCGCTGCCGTCGGCACACTGGCTACGGCGCACGGCGATCAGCCGTTCGTAAACACCAACCTGTTCCTCTACGACGAGGCAGACAGCGCAATTTACATCCACACGGCGGGCACCGGGCGCACCCGCGCTAACGTAGAAGCGCGCACCCGCGTTTGTTTTTCTGTGATGGAAATGGGACGCTTGCTGCCCGCGCCGGAAGCGCTTGAGTTCAGTGTGGAGTACGCGGGTGTGACCGTGTTCGGGCAAGCGCAGGTCATTGAGGACGAGGCGCATTGCACACGGGTGTTGCAAGCAATGCTGGATAAGTACGCGCCGCACCTCACGCCAAACGAAGACTATCGCCCGCCCGTGCCGGAGGAACTGAAGCGAACGACTGTGATGCAGATCGCAATTGAAAGCTGGAGCGGCAAGCGGAAAGAAGTCCCGGCAGATTTCCCCGGTGCCTACTGGTACCCGGAAGCCCCCATGCTCGCTTCCAGGCAGGTGCTTGACGAGTAGCCCCAGAACCATTACAGTTTCAGTGAACGGTGTTCACTGAAAGACAAACTGAGCTATGAGCAAGTCCCAACAATCCCAGTCGGAGCGCATCAAAGCGGCATCGCGTAAGCGCCGGGAGCAGCAAAAGGCGGAAACGCGCCAGGCAATCGTTGGTGCCGCCAGCGAATTGTTCTTGCAGCACGGCTACGATAACTTTTCCCTGCGCCAGGTCGCGGAGCAAATCGGCTACTCTCCGGGCACCATTTACCTGTACTTTGACGATAAAGATGACCTGTTGTTTACCATCGCCGATGAGGGATTTGGGGACTTTGGCGCACGCCTGCAAGCGGCGGTAGACAGCACCCCCGACCCGCGCCTGCAACTGGAGGCAATGTACCGCGCTTATGTCGATTTTGGGCTGGAGAACCCGGTTCACTATCGCCTGATGTTTATCGAGCGACCCGACTTTATGCTGAGAGACTCTGTAGAAACCGGGCACAGTTGGCTCAATACGTTCTACATCTTGCAGCACACTGTAGAGCGGGCACTCGCGGCTGGGGCAATCGCCCCCGGCGAACCCGAGGCGATTAGCGACGTCATTTGGGCAAGTGTGCATGGTATCGTCGCGCTGGGCATACGAATGCCCTACATCTCGCGGGAGCGCATTGACCGGGCGGTAGAGGAAAATATCAAGCTGTTGCACCGGGGCATGGAACCCGAATAACAACTAGTCCGCGATGTCTGGCACGTACTCCGCGCTCAGGTGGCTTAGCACCGCTGGCAGCGGCGCAGGGGGGTGCTCCCAGTAGACCACACGCACCGCATCGTCCGCTGCGTTGGCGTGCGCCAGCGCGTGCTGTAGTTCTTGCTCTACCGTAGCGGAGTTCGCCGCTGCACTGCTCCAGAACAGTTGGAACACCTCGGCGTCCTCAATCTGGCGCAGCGCCCCCTCGTCCCAGCCTGTTTCGCTGCGCTGCTGCATCAGGTCGCGCAGCGTGTACATACCCAGCGCGTCGTAAATGCGCTGTAAGCGCTGTGCCAGGCGAATGTCTTCATCAGCGAAGCTGGCGTATACACCCCGGTATGGCTTGCGAGTCACATGGCGGATGAGGTCTTTGCGGTTCGTGTCCTGCGCCCGCCCCACATAAACCGACAGCGGCACGTCCGCCACGACCAGCCCATCCACGGTGAAGGTCAGGTAGCCGTTGGTCGCTTCGTCAAGCTTGGCATCTACCGCACGGATTTCAAAGTCAAAGCGGTGCCAGGTGCGGTAAAACCCGATGCTCACGGTTTGGGGATTAAACTGGAAACCCTTCATGCGGGGCGTTACGGTGACTTGCGCCCCTTCCGGGATGCGATAGCGCCCTTGTTTGTTGCGGTCGTACAGGATTTCCGGTTGTTTGTCCGCAGCATCGCCGTAAGCATCTGCGACGACTGCATTCAGCGCATAGCCCATGAACGCATACGCCTTCAGCGGGTGCCACTCCTGTGGGCTTAGCTCCTTGGGATAATAGGCAGAGAAGCGCACACCCGTGTTGCCGTTGCCCGTTTGGATACCGGCAAGTGCTGGGTCGTCGTTGCCCTCGCGGCGCATCCCGCCGCTGCTGCCAATGGGACGCCCACCACTGTAGCGTGCCCCGCTGCCGAACGGGCTGTTGGCGGGGCGGTTCCCGAACGGGCTGCTGCTGCGCCCACCAAACGGACTGCCCGACGAACGCCCCGAAAATGAACTGCCGCTGAAGCGGCTGCGGGGTTCGTCGTTTTCATCTTGGTCATCATCGTCGTCGTCGTCGTCATCGTCTGCCTTGCTGGTAGCAAAGCGGCTGCTGCTTACCCTGCCGCGCAAGCCGCTGCCCACAGAAGCACGCCCCCCAAATGGCGACCCGGCACCCGGCAACGAGGATGACGTGCGTACCGACGGTTGTGGCGCGTCATCGGCGTCGTCCACCAGCAGCGGCATGTAGCTGTCCCCGCTTGCTTGGATGATCGCCTCGCAGCGGTTAACAAACCGCGTAAATGCCTTGTCTGCATTGGCATAAACCCCTGCGCTCGCGTTGTACATATCGTGCTCCCGGCGCAGCGCATCTGCCACACCTCGGTAGCGCTTTGCCCGCTCGCGGAAGTCGTACAACATGCTGATGGTAATCGCCACCAGTGCCGCACCGAACAGTGACATTTGCACCATGGGCAGCAACGTGCCAAACACTAACGCGCCGACCACGGCGCAAAGTGCCACGCTCGTGACCACGATGTTCAAAACCTGGTTCAGGCGTGCTTGCCTCTCGAACCGTCTTTGCTCGGTCGCCCAGCGCTGCTGGAGGTAATTTTTCTTATTGAGGATGTCGTTCGGCATAGGGTTGCGTCAATTGATTATCTAGGAGAGTGTGTGCTGTTGCGCGTCCGTCCACGCTTTATTGTTGCCCACAAGTTAACCTTGTTCCATTGGAACTCAGTTGGATTTGCATTTTTGGGTGTGCCTGACCGGGACATTGCGCTACATCGTTAAGTATAGGGCAACGCTGGAACAAATGTGATATGCAATGTCCCCGGTTTTCACTCCACCAGCACAGGTGCAAGCTGGTAAGCCTCCTGGCTGGCGATGTACACATACACCGAGGACACCCACCCGACGGTGCCGTCGTTTAAGCGGATCTTCCACCACTCGTAGGTCGATTTGCGCCCGATGATTTCCGCCTCTACGCCCGCTGCCAATATGCCAACCCGTGGCGAGAACAGCACCGGCGCTGCCCGCACATTCACATTCACCTGCGCCCGCAAGATCAGCCCGGTGCCCGGTTCGCCCGGCACACTGGTCGCCTCGAACGGCATAAAATCTGACTGCTGCCGGATAAAGTCCGTGTTCACCCACCCGGTGATAAAGTCCGGTCCGCGTGTGTCCACCAGCGCCCACTGCCGATCCGGCGTTAGGCTGAGCACGGTCACGTCATCGCCCCGGTTCAGTTGCAGCAGCACATCGCTGCCCTGCACACTGGGGATATCGCGCACATTGAGCGGCTCGTCAATCACAATCGCCGTGATGCCCGGGCGGAGTTCGCCCGGCGGTGGGATGTTTGGGAAAGTCGCTGTGGGGCGCGGCGTAAGCACTGCCGGGTTGTTCAGGATGTCGTCTACCGGGTCAGATGGCGGCGGGATAACGATCACATCTGGCACCGGGGTGGCGGGTGGCGGCTGCTGGGCACCTGCGAACGGGGTGGCAAGCAGCATCACCAGAGCAAGCAGCAAAATGAGTGCGGTCAGTATTTTCATGCGGGTGTGTCCCTTCCAATGCGCAAACGCACGCCTTCACCTGCCCATTGTATGCCAAGTGCAGCGTTTACACAGGCGTTGTGGCAGTGTTTTCGCCGATGGAGCGGGTACCATTTGTCATGAATTGACTTTTTGGCAGGGGGCAGGGCGCAAAGCACAGGTAAAGCGTCAGTTTCGCGTTGGGGTAAACCAGGGTAGAGGTGTGGTACGTTAAGAATATCCCGAATGGATTTGGGATAAACTTGGGATAAAACAGTCATGGAGGCTGCGATGATGCAGCGCACGCAACATTTATTAGCCGCACTTATAGTTTCCGTTCTGGTTGTCCTTGGCATTGCCGTACAGGTGAGTGCCGCCGACGACTGCGAGAACTGTGTGGTCTTCGGGCAGCACAAAATGGTCGAAGTCGTGCCCATCCCGCGTGCGACCACGTTAGAACCCAACACTGACCTGATGGAAGATCGCGATTACTACCGTGTGGTCGATGGTGTGAGCCTGCAATTCTATAATTCGCCGGGCGGCACGGTGGTGAACACCTGGAAGGCGGGTGACAACTACGTAACCATCTACGAAATCCGGGACGGGTGGGGGCGCGTGGGGCGCGACCTGTGGATACAGATGTCCCAGGTGAACAAACAGGGCGTGGTGGTCTCCGGCTTCACTGGGCTGGCACTAGACGATGATATCGAACAGCCCCACCCGATTGCGTGGTCGCTCATCAACCAGTGGGCGGCGCTGGCACCCGGTCAAGACCCATCAGAGAGCAGCAAGTTCTTCTACCGCTATAATTACTTCTACATCCTGGAAACCGTTATCATCGACGGCTACAACTGGTACAAGGTAGGCAACAACGCCTGGATTCACCAGTTCAACGTTGCTGTGCACGACCCCATCCCCAAGCCAGATGAAGTGACAACCGAGCGCTGGGTATCTATCGACCTGTATGAGCAGGTGCTCACCGCCTACGAAGGCGACGCCCCTGTGTTCACGACGCTAGTCAGCACCGGGCTACCGTGGTGGGGCACCCGCGAGGGGTCGTTCAATGTGACATGGATGCACCAACGGGATGATATGACACAAGACCTGCCGGGCGACTTCTACTACTTGCAGGAGGTGCCGTGGACATCCTTCTTCGACGGCGGTATCGCGCTGCACGGCACGTTCTGGCACGACGGGTTCGGCTACCCGCAAAGCCACGGCTGCGTGAACATGTCCATCACAGACGCGCACTGGCTGTTCAAGTTCATTGAGCCGGAGTTCGACGCCAAAACAGCAACGGGCGGCGCTTCGGTATATGTGTACAACACAGACCCGGAAAAATAGCCATCCAGGTCGCACTCAAGCAACCTGCACAGACCTGCACCTTGCCCGTTTGTGCAGGCTGTTTTTGTATAAATCCTCACAACTTGTTAACATATTCATGCTCTGCCATTAAACTGGCAGAGAATATGAATAGCTACTTTAAGTGAGGAGAGCGTGTTTTACATGCAAAAACTGAATCGTTTTATTGGGTTAAGTGTGGTTTTGCTACTGGCTATGGCGCTGGTCGTCCCTGCGGGCGCCCAGGATGACTGCGGCTTTGCGGAAGAACCTGTCGTCATCGGCGGTATTGCGCCGCTGTCTGCGCCGGGTGCAGTCACAGCGGGTGTGGCGATGGAATGGTCTATGCAGGCGGCTGTTGCTGACCTGAACGCTGCCTGCGGTATCGAAATTGACGGCACCAACTACATGATTGAAATTGAGGTTGAGGACAGCGAAGGGCTGCCGGACGTTGCCCAGCGTGCAGCAGAGCGCCTGGTGGAAGAGGAAATTGTCGGCGCGGTAGGCGTTTACCACAGCGCTGTTGGGCTGGCAACGATGGACATCTTCCAGGAAAACCAGATCCCGACTGTGTACAGCGAGCCGTGGAACGATGATGTAACCATCAGCGGTTTGCAGCGCTTTGAAGAAGACGGCATCGACTACATCTTCCGCATCGCGCCGACCTCCACCAAGGTTTCTCGCGCTGTTGTAGACTGGCTGATTGACCTGGGTGTTGAAGATGTGGTTATCATCGCAGAAAACACTGACTACGGTATCGGCGCTGTCGAGCAGAACGAGGCATTCTTTGCCGATGCAGGTGTGAACGTGGAGACTATCTTTATCGAACTGGGAACGGAAGACTTTACACCGGTTCTGTCCCGCATCCAAGCAGGCGAACTGCCGGACGCTATCCGCATTGAGGTCACGGGCGAAACAGGCTTCAACGTCACCCAGCAGATGATCGAGTTGGGGCTGGCACCTACCGGAGACACCATCTGCAACACCATGCAGGATGCAATCCAGCCGGAATACTGGGAAGCAGTACCAGACGGCAACTTCTGCGCCTTCTACAAGGTCGGCATCTCTCCGGCGAACTACAACGACCAAACGCAGGCATTTGTTGACGCCTACCGCGCACAGTTCGACAGTGAGCCAGCAGGCTATGCTATGGCGTCCTACGACGCAGTATTCGTCCTGGCAGACGCGATTGAGCGTGCAGGCACACTGGAGCCAGAGCCGATTGTAATGGCGCTGGAAGAAACCGACATTACGCTGACGCAGGGGCGCTACTACTTCGAGTACACCAGCACCAACCCGCTCCCCACTGACGGCAGCGTGCCGGAGTACCTGTGGCACCAATGGCCAGACCCAGCAGTGATCGTGATCCAGTACACCGAGGACGACCAGGACTCTGGCATCGCACCGGTGGTGTGGCCCCCGGCATACCAGACGGACGAGGGCGTGAACTACATCCTACCGGAGTAATCCCAAGCGTTTGAAGTCACTTCTGGGGCGCACACCGCGCCCCAGCGCTATTCCCCCCCCGCACTCAGCAAACAATTAAACGCGCAATACGCCCAAATGCGCTAAACTATCGTCTGAAATATTGCTCATGACCTTAAAGGTGAATTTAATGAAGCTTGCGGTGATCTCCGATATTCACGGCAACCTGACCGCTTTGCAGACCGTGCTCGCTGACGTGGATGCACAGGCAGTCGATAAAATATGGGTACTGGGCGACCTTGCCGCCCACGGCGCACACCCCGCCGAATGCGTCATGCTGCTGCGGGAAAGGCACACGAGCGACGAGGAAAACTTCCAGGTCATCGGCGGCAATACCGACCGCTACCTGGTGACCAACGCCCGCATGGCACGCAAGCGTGCCGAGGATGAAGCGACATACCAGCAGCAAACACAGCAGTACCAAGTGGAAAACGATGTGTTTTGCTGGGGCACCGCGCAACTCGGCTGGGAAAACTACGAGTTCCTGAGCAAGCTGCTGGGCAAGGAGCTCCACCTCACGGCTGATGACTATGGCATTGTGATGGGCTACCACGCCGTGCCCGGTGACGACGAGTACAACATCACGGCGGAAAGCCCCGACGAAGAAGCGGCAGATTCCGTGCTAGACCGCCCGCTGCGCCTGGGGCTGTACGGGCACATCCACCGCCAGCTAGACCGTGACCTGGGGCGTGTGCGGTTGGTCAACCCTGGCAGCGTGGGCATGAGCTTCGACGCACCCGGCGTTGCACAGTACGCCATCCTGACGTTTAGCAACGGCGATGTGGATATTGACCTGCGCCAGCTACCGTATGATGTGGACACGGCAGTGCAGGCGCTCTCCGCTAACGAGCACCCACACCCAAGTGCAATCGAGAAGATATACCGAGAGGGGATGGCGTAACGATGCAGCGAGAACGACTGCTCCGTGATCTTGCGGGCGAGAACGACGTTGGGGTGCTGTTGGTCGCGCAGATGGGCGGTGTTCCGGAGGAGATACAACTCATCGTGCAAACCGCGCAGTTCGACCAGAAGGCAGGTGGATTGCGGGAGCGTACTGCCTACATCGTGCGGGCACTGGGCGTAAAAGAACACCGCGTGACGCTGGGTGTGTTTGGCACACTGTTCTTCGCCGTAGAGCATCCCATCCTGTACCATCACAACGCTGCCCGCCACGAAATCCGCTTTCGGGGCACGCCAGATGACCCCAACGCGCTCGTGCTGGATATTCAGGCGGCGTACAGCGCAACGTTTGGTCCGTGGCGTGACCTTGCAGAGGACATCAACCGGGACTTGCCGCTGTTCAACCTGGTGCAGCAGGGGCAGGGTGTGTTGGGCACCATGCCGCTACCCGTTATCGAGCCAATCATGAAAGTGTTCCAACACCACAAAATGCAGGCACGTCACGATGAGGTAGAACCTGAACGCAGTGACCAGCCCGACGAACACGGGCGCACAGAGCGGTTGCGTTTGCTGGGCATAGACGATTCTTACATTATTGCCTACGACTTCAGCGTGGACTTGATGGGCAAACCCAAAAAACGACAGGCTTAGGCGCACGCAAGCACTAACATGCCCTTAATTTGCAATCCGTACGGGCAGCAGGCAGGCTCATAGTCAGTTTCACATATTTCTCTACAGAGGATCACTTGGTATGACTGACGAACCGATTGTTGTCGGCGCGGCGATGCTCGCCGAAGAACTACCTCACTTCCGTGAGTGGCTGCTAGAGCGCCAGCGCGACCTGGAAATCCAGGATGCGATTAACCCTGCTGTGCTGGAAGGGGACTGGAAACCCATCATCCGGGACATCAAAACCTACTTAGATGGCTACACCGGGCGCATGGGCATCCACGGACCGTTCATTGACCTGCCGCTGGGCGCGATAGACCCGAAGATTCGCGCTGTTGTGGTGGAGCGCTACAAACAGGCACTGGGCTTCGCAGCGGAACTGGGCGCGACACATATGGTGATCCACAGCCCCATCCAGCACCTGGGTAAACCGCAGAACAAACCCCAGCGCACCATGAATCGCGTCGCGGAAACGTTGCAGGAGGTGCTGCCGCTGGCACAGGAGGCAAACTGCACACTCGTGATTGAGAATATCTTTGGTAAGCGCCCAGACTGGCACGCCGACCTCGTGCGGACTTGCGACTCCGAGTTTATCCGCGCCAGCATTGACACCGGGCACGCCTACATCAACCACATGGACGTTGCCCCGCCGCCGGACACATGGATACGGCAGGTGGGCGACCTGCTAGGGCACATCCACCTGCAAGACACGGACGGCTACAGCGACCGCCACTGGGCACCGGGGCAGGGCAGCATCAAGTGGTACAGCGTATTCCGCGCCATTGCCAAGCTAGAGCAGCGCCCCCGGCTCATCATCGAGATGATGGACACAAAGCGGGATGTGCCTGTGGCGGCAAAGTACTTCGCAGACCATGGACTGGCAGTGTAGGGGGCTGTGCGTGCGGGGCGGCACAAGAACACCGCCCCAAGCCACAGGCTAGCAGCCGATTTTGCCCTCGAATGCGGCACCGTTCAAAAAGCCCTCGATGTCCGGTTCGCGCCCGCAGCCCAGCGATGTATCGCCAGCGGTGTCGCTGAACTCAATGTACTCGAAGCTGCTGCGCACGTTCTCGTACCGCTCGGATGAATCGTAGTACTGGTAGCGTGCCTCGTAGACGACCTCCCCTAACCGAATGAGCTCCACGTTGAAGCTGCCGTCTGGATCGGGCGTGATACGCAGCGTGCGCTCCTGGCTGAGGGCGGTGAAAATGGTCACGTTGATGTCACCCGTGAGCGGTGGCGCATTTTCTGGGATGGGTGTTGGTGTGGGGTCGGGTTCATCAGCTTCTTCAGCTTCTTCTTCGTCGCCCTCATCTGCGTCATCGTCACCGCTGTCCTCCTCCTGTTGCTCCGGTTGATCGTCGCCCCCATCGGCGTCTGCCTCTTCGACAGGCGCATCCGGCACTACCGCGACTTCCTCCGCCGGTACAGCCTCCGGTGCGCTGCCTGCCTCTGTTTCTGTGTCATCTGCCGCCGCTTCATCAGCTTCGGCGACCATCATCTCGCCGTCCACTGGCACGAACACAATCTCCAGCGATGGCGGCAGCGGGATTTCAAACGCTTGCTCGTACACATTCAACCACGCGCCGCTGTCGATCAGCGTCAGCAGCGCAATGTCCACCTCGTCGCGGAAGTCTGTCTCTCCCGGTGGCACAGCAGCACTCCAGGGACTATCCGTAAGTAGTTCGCCCACTACGCGATAGTCTGCCGGGTTGTTTGCCGTCTGCCGGATGGACTCTAGTGCTGTCCAATCCGACGAAATAGCATCTACCTCGCCGTCGCTTAAGCTGTTCAGCAGTTCGATGAGGGTGCCTTGCAGCGGCACAATGTTGATAGGTTGCTCCTCGGCAAGTTCGTTTAGGGTTGCCTCTGCGGGGGTGCCTGCTTGTGCCCCGATCGTGCGCCCTTCCAGGTCGTCAAGCGTCTCAATGTCGCTGCTTGCTAGCACCAAAAAGCGCTGCCCATCCACAAAATAGAATGTGTTCGTCCACTCGCCCCAGGTTTCGCGCTCCGGCGTGAACGATGTATTGCGCACCAGCAAATCCACCTGCCCTTCGGCGAGTGCGCTCTCCCGCCGCCGGGCGGAAACCTGCACCCACTCAATCTCGACTTCACCGTCGAACAGCAGCGTAACCAGTTCCTGCGCCAGGTCTGGCTCGAACCCGGTTAGCTCGTCGCCCACTTCTAGCGAGAAGGTGGGCAGGCTGCCGTTCACACCCACACGAATGGTGCCCCGGTCGCGGATTCCCTGTGCAAACGCCGATGTCGCGCTAACGTCGTCCGCCTCGTCAGTCATGTTCGCTTCATCGTCTTCGGGTTCTTCGGGCATCGCTTCGGCAACCGTTACTTCCTCGGTCGCCGGGGCGGGCAGCGCTGCGACTTCTTCAGTGGCACCCGGTTCAATCTCAACGGCATCAGCAACTTCGATTGTCTCTTCAGCTTCTTGCGCCGCATCAGGGGCAATCTCAACCGCCTCTGCTACTTCAGGGGCTTCCGTCGGCAGCAGCGCGAGTTCCTCACCGCCGGGCAGCGGTGTCGCTGCAACAACCATCTCCGGCACCTCGACCTGTGCTTCGGTGGGGTCATCGGTGCCGCGCACGATCAGCAGTTCGCCCGGCAACGCCAGCCCAAACGTCAGCAGCGGCTGCACCGTCTCGTTCAGGTAGGGTGCAGGTGTGCTGCCCTCCAACCCGACCAGTGTTTCTACGCCGAGCGGGTAGCGCACAAACTGCCCACCGCTCACAATATTGCCCGCGATCTGCACAGCGCCTTGCAGCACGTAAACATCCATGCTGCCGCCCTGCTGCGCGGTGATGTAGACGGTCGTGCTGGGGTTCAGCCCCATGTCCAGCCCGTTCACGCGCAGGTCAGCGCGGGCACCCGGTGCCTGGATGAGCAAGCCACTGTCCGGTGCTGATGTACACGCCGGGTCGATGGGCGTGCTCGTCATGGTGAGCGACTGCATGGGCGCCAGGAAGGGTTCGTCGGGTTCCACAGTGGGCAGGCTGGGCAGCAGGAAGTCTTCTTCGAGCGTATTCGCCGGAACCCAACCGTTGCCAAGGTCAGTTGTCACGCGCACCCAAGCTGCCTCCGCCGTGTCGGGGTTGTCTACCCGCCCGGTTGCCCGCACGATCTCGCCGGGTACCAGCGCCAGCACCTCCTCGCTAAAGTCGGACGGCATTGCCTGCACTGTCGTGAGCGTGCTGGCGGTCATCTCAAGTTCCACCACGGGGATCACGTTGTTCGCCGCAAACGCCTCTCCCAGCAGCACCAGCCGCACATCTTGCTCTACAGCGGTGGGCAGCCCAGCACGCAAGTTCAGCAGGGCAATGCTGTAGTCTGCTTCAGTGCCTTCCATTGGCGGCACCACCCGCATGATCTCCACACGCTCTACGTCCAGCAGCGCCCCCGCGTCCTCGAACGCGAACTCCGCCGTCAAATAGCGTGGGATTGCCTCTACGGTGCCGCTGCCGTAGCACAGTTGGTTCGCGCCAATGCCCTCACAGTTGCTCACCGCTGCCAGCACCGCGTCCTGGACGTTCGCAGGGCACACATCGGCGTCCTGGGCGGTGGCGGGCAGCACCCACCACGTTCCTAGCATCAACAACAGGCAAAAAACAATTTTTCGCATCAGGATAAACCTTCGTCGTTCGTCATCTGCATTTTCGGTTTCATCGCGCCCTAGATTATGTCGTGTTCGGGGCAGGTTGCCAATTGCCCGTCCGGGGCAGTGCCGTACACTAAGGTCACTCAACCGAAAAGACTATAGGACATTGGCATGAGAAAGTGGTTTTTGTTTGTGGTGCTAACACTGGCACTTGGCGGCAGTGCGCTCGCGCAAGACACCGCCGCGTTCCCCACAGTGGGGGCACTCAATGAGGCAGTTGTCCCCCCACGTGACCTGATCGACCTCTCGCAGCGGTTACAGGGCGTGACAACCATCGCGCCGCCGCCGGTGAACCCTGCCCCACTAACTGTGGGAACCGTGCAGACCTTCTGGGTAGACAACTCCTTTGAAGATCGCAGCTTCCAGGTGCAAGCAGAACTCAAAGTCGTCGGAGCGCACATCTACCTGTGGGTGCAGGAAGGCGAAGACGTGTCGATAGAGGGGTTGCAGCGCCTCGCTGATGAGTTCGACACACAGGTTTACGCACAGGTGCGGGCACTGTGGGGCAGCGAAACCTCCCCCGGCGTGGACGGCGACCCGCGTGTGCACGGCTTGTTCGCCCGTGACCTGGGCATGGGCATCGCCGCGTACTTTGCCAGCAAGCACGCCTACCCGGTAGAGGCAGTGCCCACGAGCAACGCCCGCGAGATGTTTTTCTTCAACTTGGACGCAGTAGAAAACCTGATCGGTGAATACGCCCTCACCAGCATCACCGCCCACGAGTTCCAGCATATGATCCGTGCCAATGTAGACGCCAACGAGGACGGCTGGATGGACGAGGGCTTTTCGCAGTTCACACAGTTTTACCTGGGCGATACCGACCTGTTCGCAGTGGCGGCATTCCAGTCCAACCCGAACACGCAGCTTAACACCTGGACGGAAAACGGCAACCGCACCGCAGACTACGGCGCGTCGCAGATGTGGGTGACCTACCTGTACGAGCGCTTCGGCGAGGCGGTGCTAAACACGCTGAGCGCAGACCCAGCAAATGGCATGGTCGGCGTGCAGAACGTAGCCGAACAGAACGGCACCACCGCCAACGACCTGTTTGCCGATTGGGTGCTGGCAAACCTGATTCTAGACCCGGACAACACGCCAGAAGGCATTTACGGTTATCGTTCGCTCAGTGGGCTGCGTGGGATGCGCCAGACGACCTATGATGCTTTGCCCATCACAGAAACCCTATCCGTCAACCAGTACGCCGCCGCCTACCTTGCGCTGAATGTGCCCGCTGCCGCCACTGGACTCAACATCCGCGTTGATGCCCCTGGTGTGGTTGGGCTAGCACCCATGCAATCCCCAACTGGGACGCCCATGTGGTACAGCAACCGTGGCGACGACAGCAACACCCGGCTCACGCTGCCAGTAGATTTGACCAACACGCAGAATCCTGTGCTGGCGTTTGACCTGTGGTACCACATTGAACGGCTGTGGGATTATGGCTACGTGATGATAAGCACGGACGGCGGCGCAACGTGGGCTGTGTTGCAGTCCGATGAGATGACCACGGAGAACCCGCACTTCACCGCCTATGGCGCGGGCTACACGGGCACCAGCGGCGGCGATCAATCCACATGGGTGAGCGAACAAATCTCACTGGCGGACTACGCCGGGCAGCAGGTACTGCTGCGCTTTGAGATGATCTATGATGACGCGGTGAACCGACCCGGCATGTTTGTTGACAGCGTAAACGTGACCGATACCACAACGGGCGCGACGATCTACCAGAGCACCTTTGCAGACGCCTCCCAGCTTGATGATTGGACGGCGGAAGGCTGGCTGCTGACGGATAACCGCCTGCCGCAGCAGGTATGGGTGCAGGCAGTGGAGTACATCGGCAATGAGAACCGTGTTACGCGCTGGTTGCTGGCGGGCAGCACGGGCGAATACATACTTCCTCTTTCCCCTGACGCAGACCGTGTGGTGTTGGTGCTGGCACCCTTTGCCCCGACGACGACCGTCCCGGCGGAAATCACGGTCAACGTCCAGGCGCAGTAGCCAATTACTTGCGTTTACCCCGAAACCTGCTACAACTAAGCGCCATTAACGGATCAGACGCACACGCGCCGGGCATTTTCGTCCGGCGCGTCGCATGAAGGGACAAAATTCTCGTGGAACTGGGCGAAGTATTACGCATCAATTTGCTTTCGCCGACGGTACTGGCGTTTGTGCTGGGCATCATCGCGGTGCTGGTCAAAAGTGACCTGCGCATTCCGGAGCAAGTGTATTCAATCATTTCGATTTATCTGCTGTTCGCCATCGGGCTAAAGGGCGGCTTCGACCTGGCAAAGTCGCCGTTGCAGGGGTTCGGCGGGGCAGCGCTGGTAGCAGGCGGGCTTGGGGCGAGCATCGTTGCTGTGTCCTACGTGTTGTTATGGCGTGTGGGCAGGATGGACGAAACGAACGCGATTGCGCTGGGCATCCACTTTGGCGCGGTGTCCGCCGTCACGCTTAGCGCGTGCATCACCTTCCTCAGCGAGGTGAACGAGCCGTTCGAGGGCTATATGCCCACCATGTACGTCATCATGGAGATTCCGGCGGTGGCGCTGGGTTTGCTGCTGGCAAACGCCCGCCTGGGCAGCGAACAACGCATCGGCGCGGTAGTGCGCTCTGCGCTTAGCGGCAAGAGCTTCCTGCTGCTGGGTGGCGGCGTTGTAATCGGTTACTTGTCCGGGGAGATTGGCGAGGCGCAGGTGGGCGTTTTCTTCGTAGATTTGTTCCCTGGTTTCCTCACGCTGTTCCTGCTGGAAATGGGCACCCAGGTGGGCAAGCGCCTCGCAGACCTGCGTGAAGCAGGGTGGTTTCTGTTCGCGTTTGCCATCGTCATGACGCTCATCAACGGCGTGGTGGGGGTGTGGTTGGCGTCTCTGGTGGGTTTGTCGGTCGGCGGCGCGATGATTATGGGCACTATCTCCGCCAGCGCGTCCTACATCACGGCACCTGCCACCGTGCAGGCAAACATCCCCGGTGCGAACCCCGGTTACTACCTGACCGCGGCGTTAGCGATTACGTTCCCGTTCAACCTCATCGCAGGGCTGCCGCTTTACTTTGAGGCGGCACAGTTCTTCATCCGATAGCCGATAGCCCAACCTAACGCCCCTGTGTTGCCAGGGCGAGTGTGGTGTGCAGTAGCACATTGGCACCGTTTACCACATCTGCCCAATGGGAAAACTCCATCGGGCTGTGGCTCATCCCGCCTACAGATGGGATAAAGATCAGCCCTGTGGGGGTGAACGCGCTCATCGGCTGTGCGTCGTGCCCGGCATAGCTCACCACGCCCTTGTGCAGCAGGTTTAGCTGGTCACACGCCTGCTCAATCGTCTCGGAAACGCCTGCGTCCATCACGCCTGCGTCCATATGTTCCAGGCGCTGCGCTTCCAGCCGCAGTTGGTACATTTCCGCACAGTCCTGTGCCAGCGCCAGCAGGTCGCCCTCAAGCTCCAGCAGCGTTTCTTCCTGGGCGTGGCGGCACTCTACCAGCAGTTGGGCACGCTCCGGTATCACGTTAAAGGTCCCCGGATGTACATCCAGCTTGCCACAGTTCACCAAGCTGCCGTCGTGACGGTCGTGCGCGAGGATGTGCGCCCGTGTGATGAACATCGCCGCCCCTTGCAGCGCGTCCTTGCGGCTGTAGAAGTCGGTTGTGCCGCTGTGCCCGCGCTCCCCATGGAAGGTGAGTTGGTAGGTAGTACGCCCGACAACCCCGCGCACAATGCCAATATCCGCGCCAAGCTGGTTCAGCACATTCCCCTGCTCAATGTGCAATTCCAAGAACCCCAGCAGTCCCGCCGGGTCACGCCGGGCGTTCTTCAGGCGGGCGATGTCGATGCCTGCCCGCGTGAGCGCTGCCCGGAACGCGCCGTCTTGCCCGCGTTTGTCGCCCAGCTTCGCCACGGGTAGGCGTCCAGTCATGCCGCGGCTGCCCAGCAGCGAGAACCATGTGCCCTCCTCATCTGTGAAGTTGACGACTTCCAGGTGAACGGGCAGCGATAGCCCTGCCTCCCGCACGGTGCGCAGCACTTCCAGCCCGGCAAGCACACCGATGGTGCCGTCGTAGTGCCCACCGTTGACGACACCGTCCAAATGAGAGCCGATGAGCAAGGACTTGGCGGTGGCGTCTGCGCTGGGCAGCACACCGCTCAGGTTACCTGCGTCGTCGTCGCGGTAGCGTAGGTGCGCCTCCTCGATCTGGTCTGCGAACCATGCGCGTGCTTCCAAATCCTCCAGCGACAGCGCCGGGCGGCTAACCGCGCCGTTGGGCTGCGCACCGATTTTGGCAAGCGCTTCAAAGTCTGCAAGCAGGCGGTCTGCGTTAATGCGTAATTGGGATACGGGCATGAGGGGAAATTGGGGTGCTGTGACCATTTCCGTAGCTGTCCTGGAATGGCAACGAGATAATTCGGGGTAGGTTAGCACGGTTTAAACAGATGCGCCACCACATGCAGCGCCCTGCTCACCGGGACTGCTCCCGTGCGAGCGTTAAGTCATTAAGTTTTTTGCCGCGCTGCTCAACTCTAGTAGCTAACTGACGCGTCTGTATGTTATACTGGCGAAATACTATTGGTGTGCTCCTGTAGCGGCACACCCATTCGCAGCATTTGCTATTTGCTACCAGTCAATTCGGAGGATCAGCCGTGGGTCGTTGGGCAAACAAATACGTGATCGGTCTCACCGGGAACATTGCCACCGGGAAGAGTGTTGTCCGGCAGATGTTGCAGCACCTGGGTGCATACACGATTGACGCCGACGGACTGAGCAACCAGGCGATGCAGCCGGGGGCACCCGCCTACAAACCCGTTGTGGAAAAGTTCGGCATGTTCATCCTGGACAGCGACAAACGCATTAACCGCAAGGCGCTCGCCAACGTTGTGTTTTCCAACCCGGCAGCACTTGCCGAACTGGAAAGCATCGTGCACCCCATTGTGCGCCAGGCGATAGACACCCTTGTGAAGCGAGCACCCCAGCGTGTCGTCATCATCGAGGCAATTAAGCTCATCGAAGGTGAGCTAGGCGGGTGGGTAGACGCCGTTTGGGTGGTGGATGCGTCCCCGAACACGCAGGTGGCACGCCTCACCGCCAAGCGCAAGATGACCGCCGATGAAGCAAACATGCGGATGAAGGCGCAAAACCCCCAGTCGGAAAAGCTCTCCCGTGCCGATGTCGTGATCAAGAATGACGGCAGCGTGGAAGACACCTGGAAGCAGGTACAAACGGCGTGGGAAGACGTCAAGCAGGAGGTCATCCGCCGTATGCAGGGCGGGCAAGCACCCACTGCTGGCGCCACACCGGCGGCAGCAAAACAGGCGGCAAGTGCTGCGGCACAGCGTGCCGCCGCCGCCAACCAACAGGCGCAAGCCACACCATCTGCCGCCATCAGCGGTGATGTGAACGTCAAGCGCGGGATGCCCACCAACGCCCAGGCAATCGCGGCGTTTATCTCCAAGCACAGCGGGCAAAGCGTCAGCCGCATGGACGTCATGATGTCCTTTGGTCAGAAAAGCTACCTGATTGCCGAGGCAGATGCCGAGGCAGTCGTGGCGGTGCTGGGCTGGCAGGTGGAAAACCTGATCACCCGCTGCGACGAGTTCTACATGGACGGCAGTGTGGACAAGACCAGCGTGGTGCAAAAGCTCGTCAGCGAAGTGGAAACGGCGTCCGAGGAGTTGCAGAGCGAGGTGTCTTTCGTGTTTATGCCGAACAACACCCCGGCAGACACCGTTAACGCCTTCCGCACCAACGGCTACGACCTAACTGGTATCCGGGACATCAAAATTCCGGCGTGGCGCGAGGCAGTGCAAGAAACACTCTCGGAAAAAGACGGCTTGCAAATCCTGATGAAGAAGCTGCGCGAAGACCGCGTGCTCAAGCCCATCTAGCCGCTACCTAGCACCCAACACAACAAAAAAGGCACCTGCGATGGTGCCTTTCGCGTTTCCAGCCTACGGGCGCTCCCCAATCGGCGAAACCCCACCGCCGTCGCTGGCAGTCGGCACTGCTGTCGCGCTTTCGCCCTCAGTTGATGGTGTTGCACCCTCGCTCGTGCTTGCTGGTGCAGCGCCCGGCGCCACCGTATCCCCCACCACACTCGGATCGGTACAAGATGCCTCTGCGGTTTGCAGCTTCGTTTCGATCTCTGGCGCGTTGACGAGTTGCAACGCCGCCTGATATTGCGTCACCGCCGGGCAGTAATCCAGCGACACCAGGTAAGCGTCGCCTAGCTCCACACGCAGGTTGTAAAGCTTGCTGCGCACGTCCAGGTAGCTGGGTGCCTGTGTGTAGATGGTGCCGTAGCCCTCGATTGCCGCCTGTGGGTTTGTTGCCTCGTTGGATTGCGCGTTGATGTACAGTTCCGCTATGTACCGCTCGTAGGATAGCTCTCCGATGTTGCCGTAGCGCTCAGCCTCGTTCGCCTTGACGATACCGACAGATAGTGTCGCCGGGTCACCGGAGCGGAGTAGCTGTTCTGCTTGGCGGCGCAGCGTTTGGAAGATCAAATCCTGCACCTCCTGCGGGCGGAATGTGGGGTCAACGCCCTGCACGGCGACCAGCGTTTTCACTGCCTCGTCAAGCTCGCCGTCGGCAATCTGCGCTTCTGCCTCCTGGAACAGCGCTGCTGCGTCGAAAAGCGGTGCGTCCGCATCATCGGCGGCGCTGGCGCTTGCCAGTGTGGGTGCTGTGGTGCTCGTCGCGGCGGCAGTAGGCGGCAGGGTCTCCGTCACAGGGATGGTCGCCGTAGCGGTGGCGGTCGCCGTCGGTTGTATATCCTGCGCGAGCTGTGTGCCCGTGGCAACCAGCCCTGCCAGTTCCGTCGGTGCGGGTGTTAGCTCACCGAACCAGTCGATGTAGCCTTCAATGTAAGCGGTGTTGCCCTCGGCAACGCGGGTGGGTACGTCTGATAGGTATTGGTTGATTTGCGCCTGTTTGGTGCCGTCTAGCAGTGTCTCAACCTCTGTTTGCCCGGTCAGGTAGCCGCCCAGCCCGGCGACCAGCACAGCAATCAGGCTGCATGCGCTTGCCGCAACTGTAAGCAATCCCCAGGCAACACAGCCCGGTCCGCCGGGCGTATCGGTGGCAGGTTGGGGTTGGACGGGCACATTCGGCTGGGTGTCGTGTATCGAAGACATAGCGGTTCCCCGTGCTGTAGCATAACCGACGCGCCATTATATCTATGTGGGCGCATTTGAACAGCCGCCCGCCATTCGCAGAGTCGCATACGCATGCAGGCGCGGTACAATGTGCGGCGAAAACCGACTCGCGACGAGAGAGCAAATTCCACAAGACC
>CAYVGI010000044.1:0-31491 GCA_964451095.1 uncultured Anaerolineaceae bacterium | reverse complement strand
CATCAGCACTCCCGCAGGGCAGAACATCATCCTACTGTTTGCCAACCACCGCTACACCCGCGACGGTCATAACGGCTACACGTCCGGGTGGACGCGCTACGGTGTCTTCCGCTTTTTGGGGGAGGGGCGCTACGGGCACATGGCATTCACACGAGGCAACCGCGCCCTGCGCGATCATCTGCGCACGGGTAAACGCGTGCACCTGTTTGTGCGTTCCGCAGACGGCGATCATGACTTGGTGCGCTACGAGGGGGAGTTCGTGTACCGGGGGCACTTCTACAAAGAGGGGCAAGACCAACGCAGCGACACTCGCCGCATGATTGTCTTTGCGCTTAAGCCGCGCCACGCGCTGCAAAACACCATCTATGCCCGGTTGGATGTGCTGGACACCAACGCTGCTGGTAACTGAACCGTAAACGTGGTGCCTCGGTTGAGCACGCTATCACAGCTAACCTCGCCGCCGTGCATACTCACAATCCGCTGCACGATAGACAGCCCCAAACCAGTCCCCTCTACAGTCAGGCTGTTACGTGCACGGCGGAACGGTTCAAAGAGCCTGGGTAGCTCATCTTGCGGTATACCCATGCCATCGTCTTGCACAGAAATGTGCACCACATCACCCATCACATCGTATCCCAGCGCGAGCACAATCCGCCCGCCCTCTGGTGAGTATTTATAGGCGTTTGCCAGCAAATTGTACACAACTCGCCGCATCAGCACGTCATCCCAATGCACCTGCACTTGCCCGTCCGTCTCATCGCGGAACACAAAATCATGTTTGTTGTTCCCGTAATTTTCCTCAAATTCTTCGAAAAGTTGCAGCAAAAACGCATTTACCGTAAACATCTTCTGGCGCAGTACTTGCTTACCAGCCTCAAACGTGTAGTGCAGCATCACATCATCAATCATCGCGTCCATGATGTACACCTGCTGCTGAATACGATGCAAATGTTGTGCCCGCTTTTCGCCGTCCAGTTGCCCCATATAGCGTTGCAGCAGGCTCTGCGAGGTCATGATTGCTGCCAGCGGCTCGCGAAAGTCGTGCGACATCATCGCCAAAAATTCCTCACGCAGCGCGATGACCTTCTGCTTTTGCTCAAGTGCTGTTTCACGCAGCTTCGCCTCAAGCAATTCACGTTCCATCTTCACAATTTCCGTCCGGTCGATCGCAGCGCCAGTTAACCCAACGATTTTGCCCTCATCATCGTAAAGCGGATCCAACGTCATATCATACATGCGCAAAAAATCTTCGTTTTTGCGCCGCACCTGCACCGTCGTACGAACGCGCTCGCCATTCCTCAACACACCTTGCTTAATGGCAATCAGATTCTTCGCATCCTCCGGTTCCTGCAACCATGTTTCTTCACTTACCTCCATCATATTCCGTTGATGGTCTGGATCGTGTGAGTAGTACCACTCATAGGCAAGGTCGGTGTTCTGATGGAACAAAATAATGCCAGAGTTACGCATGGCAGTATCTAGCCGGGCGTTTTGCAGGAATAGTGCTTCCTGCGTGTCTCTAATATCGGTCACATTGCGTGTGATGGAACACCCACCGTAGATAACGTTTTCATTATCGCGCAGCGGGCTAAAGGTGATCTCGTAGGTTTGTCGTGGTTTGTTAGGGTCGCCCTGTGGTTGAACGTGGCTCGTGCGTGAAAATTTTTCGCCAGCGAACACACGCTGCCAGTCTTTTTCCGCTTTCTGTTGCTGCTCCGGCATGTGGGCAAGCGCCTCAAGTGCGTTGTCGCCAATGTTCAGTATTCTGCCAAGGGCAAAAGCAGCCTCGTCAGCATGTCGTTTATTTAACCCCAGCACGCGATAGTCTGTGTCCAAAATCAGTACAGCAGCATCAATATGATCCAGCGCCCCCTGCACTGCCCGCACATGAATACCGGCTACAAGCGAATTTAACCGCTCGTTTTCCGCTTCAAGTTGCTCAATGCGCTTTTGGAGCTGTTGTGTATCAACCATTGGTGCCCAAAACCCTTGTCCCCGCACCGTTCCCGATAATAACGACGAGTAACCCACATGATACCATCATACAACTGTATGGAAACATTACATTCCGTAAATTTAGTCTGTATCCAACAATCAATTTTGTAAATTTGAAACCAAGTTATTCATTATGTAAGTCATCCGCATGTCGCATCCGGTACTGGCGCGCTTCGCTTTCGATGAACTCCAGTGTTCCTGCAATCGTTGCGTCCGGGGGCGCATCAGATGAGTCATGGATGTGTATGTGCTGCACCTGGGCACTGCTTGCAACAACACGCATCACAACCTCGCCAATCTGCCCACCGTCAAGTTTGGCGAGCGTCAACGCGCCTACTGCCGTGATGTGCACATTGTCGGCGGTCGCCAGTGGGATGTGGACTTTGCCCGGTTCGGGTGCTGCGGCGTATGCGAACGTGTCATCGCTGAACGAATGCTGCTCATCCACCAACGCCATGCGCAAATAATTCTCACCCAATTTTGTGCGTGCTGGGGGCACGATGTACCCGGTCACGTTGGCAGCGTCATAGCCTATGGCATCCAGCATAATAGCGGCAGCACGCCCCTGTGTTTGCCTGCACAGCGGAGAGATGGCAGCACAGGCATCGCCCGCGTCCAATACGAGCACACTGCCGGAGGCGGCACGCTTCAGGCGCTTGAGAGCACTGGCAACACGCGGCAGCCTATGGAACTGCCCTCGAATGTTGTGAGTGTACAAAATCGTTAATTGTTGAGGCACAACGCCTGTCCGCACCCGAAAAAACCATCAACTGCCTGTATCCAGGCATCTTGCAATTATATACGCCACACCGACATCGCGCTATTTTTGCGTTTATTACACGTTATACGCCAAAGTGCTGCCTGAGTGTATGTTGCATGTCTTGCCTTGCGTCCGCATCTAGTTCGGTGGCAATAGCAGTTATGATTGCGTCCACAGCGTGTGTGCCCGCCACCTGTGCTAGCCCCCATGCTGCATGTGCACGCACAAGTGGGTCGCCGTCTGTGAGGAGCATTGCAAGCGGCGCTTCCGCTGAAGAATCGCTCCAGTTCCCCGCTGCAACACACGCATTGCGCACCAAGCGTGCCCGTTTGATTCGTAAAATGGGGGACTGTGCATATCGCGCCTTGAACGACCCATCATCCAGCGCCAGCAGTTCCAGCAGCGGCGGGGCAGCAGCGTCAGGATCAGGCGGCAAATACGTGCTCTCCTGCGTGGGCACGGTAAAGCGCTGCCACGGGCACACCTCCTGGCAAACATCACACCCATACACCCAATTGCCAAACTGCGGGCGTAGCTCATGTGGGATGTAGCCCTTGTTCTCGATGGTGTGATAGCTGATGCAGCGTCGGGCGTCCAGCACATACGGTCGCGGGAACGCATCTGTGGGGCAGGCGTGCAGGCAGCGCGTGCAATTGCCACACATGGTTTCGCGGTGGGGGGTGTCGTACGCATCAGCGTCCAGCGTCGTGAATATTTCCCCCAGGAAGAAGTAGCTGCCCCGGCGCGGATGGATGAGCATCGTGTTTTTGCCAATGAACCCCATACCTGCCTGCTGCGCATGGCTGCGCTCCAAAATCGCCCCGGTATCCACATAGACCTTATACTCTGCACGCAGCCACGCCCCAAGCTGTTCCAGGCGCGGTGTCATCACATCGTGATAGTCGATGTTCCACGCATAGCTGGCAATGCGTCCGCGTGCGGGGTCTTCAAGTATCTTCAGCGGCACGTGGGCGCGGTAATCCATCCCCACCAGAATAAGCGATTGCACACCGGGCAGCACCACATTCAGGTCACGGCGGCGCGCCTGCCGGTCTGGGCGGGCAAGATAGCCCATGCTGCCGTGCATACCATCGTCCACCCACCGCAGGTAAGCATCCAGGTGGGGTGAGGGCACAGCGGGCGTGATGCCAACGACGTTGAAGCCGAGCGCCAGCGCTTTTGCTTTGATGTCCTGGGCGCGAAGGGGCATGTGATGCGGGCACAACTACGAAAAAGGGCAGGGACGGCGACAACCGCCCCAGCCGCGTAAGTATAGCAAACTACAGGATTTGTGAGAGGAAAAGCTGCGTGCGTTCGTGGTTCGGGTTCTGGAAGAAGTGCTCCGGCGTGCCGATTTCCACCACGCGCCCGCTGTCCATGAAGATAACACGGTCAGCAACTTCACGCGCAAAGCCCATCTCATGCGTGACCACCATCATGGTCATGCCGCTTTCCGCGAGTTCCTTCATCACATCCAGCACTTCTTTAATCATCTCCGGGTCAAGCGCCGACGTAGGCTCGTCGAACAGCATGATCTTCGGATTCATTGCCAACGCACGGGCAATTGCCACGCGCTGCTGCTGCCCACCAGAAAGCTGACCCGGGTACTTACGTGCTTGGTCTGGAATGCCCACACGGTCGAGCAGTTGCAGCGCCACTTCTTCGGAGTCCTTGCGTGCGCGGCGGCGTACATAACGCTGTGCTAGCGTAATGTTCTCCATCACCGTCAGGTGTGGGAACAGGTTAAACTGCTGGAACACCATGCCCACCTCGCGGCGGATTTCCGCAATGTTGCCGATGTCGTTCGTCAGCGTAATGCCATCAACAACGATATCCCCCTCCTGGTGTTCTTCCAGGCGGTTGATGCAGCGAATGAGTGTGGACTTACCCGACCCCGACGGACCGATAACCACCACCACCTCTTGCTCGCGCACCTTTAGGTTAATGTCCTTGAGGACGTGGAAGTCCCCGAACCATTTATTCACGTCACGACACTCAATGACGTAATCGCCCAGTCCCTTTTCAGAGACATCGTTCTTCGTTTTTTCATCGGCAATGATCTCTGCCATAGCAGTACCCTCTACAAAATCTAAATCAACCAAAAGTTCCACTGACGGCTGCCGCCGTCAGTGCTGTGTTTGCTAGCGCCGTGCTGCGCCCACGCCTGTGCTCTCCAGGCGGCGGCTGATGGACGACATCACCAGGCTAACGACAAAGTAGATCACCATGATAAACAGGTACGCCTCGCGCTGGAATGTGCGGTACTGCTGCTGCCCGTTCACAATCAACTCGACGATACCAATTAGCTCGAACAGCCCGACGATGGACACCAGTGTAGTGTCTTTGAACAGGCTCACAAACTGGCTCATCAGCGCCGGGATGACAGCGCGAATCGCCTGCGGCAGCGTCACTAACCATGTGATGTATGCGGGCGGCAAGCCCAACGCCTGTGCGGCTTCCGTCTGCCCGCGTGGCACAATCTGCAAACCACCGCGTACAATCTCCGCCACATACGCCGCCGTGAACAGCGTCAACCCCACCATCATGCGCGGCACCAACTCTATGTTGCTGCTAGCAGAGATGAAGAACGGCAAGATGAGCTTGGAGAAGAACAGAATGGTAATCAGCGGTACACCGCGTGCAACCTCTATGAAGACCGTACAGAAGGTGCTCACCATAACCAGCTTGGTGTTTGCACGCCCCAGCGCCAACAAAATGCCAATGGGGAAGGATGCCACGATAGGAATTGCCGTCAGGATGAGCGTCAGCATCAAGCCGCCCCACACAGTAGTGGGCACATAGTCGAGCGGTCCGGCACCCTGCGCACCACGCAGCACGATAAAGCTAAACGGCATAAACGCCAGCCACGCGCCCAGCAGGATAAGGTTGGTCGTCCGCACAGACTGGCGACCTTGCCGCCGCAGGAAGAAGCCCACCACGCCCCCAGCAAACGCGACTGCCGTTGCGACAATCAGGGGCAGTGCAATATCCCGGAAGAACGGCGCAATTTGCACAGTCAGGTAGTCGAACCCATCGCGCGTGCCCTCAAAGCGCAGGCTGCGCTGCGAAACCTCGGTTACACAGTCTGTGCCATCGCCGGGGCACGGCAGGGTAATCGGCTCGCCGTAGCGCTCCGCCCGCGCTTCGATGTCGCTGGGTCGGGTCGTGAATGTTTCAACCCCGTTCAAGCGAATCCAGGCGTAGCCCGCCTCGTTGCTCTCATCCGCTTCCGCCACAATACCGTACCACGCCGTTTCCGGCAGGCGCGTCTCGAACGACACATTCGGTTCATCAGGCGTAGACGTCAGGGTTTCGATAGCGGTACCACTGGCGTCAACTAGCGACACGGTGAAGGTGAGGTTGTAATCGTCCAGGTCGAGCGTTTCCGTGCGCAATCCCTGCCGCACTTCCGTCCATATCGTACGAGAGTTGGAAGCACCCGGCGTCGTCTCGATGAAGCCGTTAAACGGGTGGCTTTCTAACGTGGTGTTCTCGCTGTTGATCTGCTCAATCGTAACAGAAACCTGTTGTCCCTCGTCGCCCACAAACCGCATCGGGTTCACGGTTCCGTCCGGTGGCACAATCACACGCACCGGCGGCGGCTGGAAGCGATCTGACAGGATGGGAACAAACACCAGCAGCGCCAGCGTCACAATGATGGTAACAAACACCGGGCGTGGTACAGACGACCAGAACCCGATGCCAATCCCACTGAGCACCATCATCACAATCGCTACCGTTGTCACGCGCCACAACTGATCCTGGTCATATTGCCCGACCATCAACAGGCGCAGGTTATTGTTCACTACCGTCCACTCTGCGCTGCGTATCGCCCACGTCAGCGTGACCGACAACAACCACGCGAGGAACAGCGCCGTCAGGATAGTCGCAACTGTGTTGACCCAACTGCTAAACAGGTTGTTGCGAAGCCAACCGACCAGACCAACCGTACTGCCTGGGGGTTTGCGGGAACCGGGTGCTTCCTTCGGCGCGACGTAGAACAGTTCTTCTTTGGGTGAGGAGAGGTCAGTCATCGTGTCTTCAGCCTCAGCGAGCTATTGAAGAGGTTCATAAACGCGGAGATCACCAGGCTCAGTGCCAGGTACGTTACCATCATCAGCACAAACATTACCACCGTCTGCCCAGATTGGTTGTTGGCGATATTCGCAATTGTGAATAGGTCTGCAAAGCCGATAGCAACACCCAAACTGGAGTTCTTGGCGAGGTTGAGGTACTGGTTGGTCAGTGGCGGCACGGCAAGGCGCATTGCCTGTGGCAGCACCACGTGATTGAGGGTCTGCCCATTACGCAGCCCCAGCGCACGCGCTGCCTCTACCTGCCCCTTCTGTACCGATTGAATCCCCGCCCGCACAATATCTGCGATAAAAGCAGAGGTGTAGAACGTCAATCCCAGGAACAAACCCAGGTACTCACCAGACAAGCTCGCACCGCCATCAAAGTTGAAGCGGCTTGCCTCTGGACGATCAAACGCGATAGGGTTGCCACCCGCCAGCAGCGCGATGATGAAACCCACCAGACCAAATCCGACGGTAATCGCAATAAAGTAGCTGAACCCCCTAGCAGGTCGCCCGGTTTGCTCGTTCACCCGCAGCCGCCAGCGCCAAACACCAATACCAATCAACGCGCCAATGGCGAGCGCCCAATAGAAAAATTGCGATGTGGGCGTACCGATCAATGCCGGGTAGAAAACCCCTCGGCTGCTGAGAAAGACAGGACCGGGCAGCACAATGGAGTCGTCTGGGCGGGCGGGCAGCAGGCGGATCACACCGTTGTAGATGAAAAACAGTTGCACCAGCAGCGGTGTATTACGGAAAACTTCAACCCAGCCGAACGACACATTCTTCAGCAGCCAGTTGTTGGAAAGCAATCCAATACCCAGCGCTACACCCAGGATGGTAGATGCGATGAGCGACAACCACACCACCCGCAGCGTGTTCATAAAACCTGCCGTCAGCGCACGGAAGTAGGTATCTGGCGTGAGCAGCGGCAACGTGTACAGGGCATCCCCGATGAACGGAATGGACTGCAAAAACAACCAGTCTGCGCGGGGGTCTGGTCCTTCGGAAACCTCCGTGCCGAAGTCACGAGACAGCACATTGAAGTTAATCGTCAAGCCGCTCTCTGCCAGGTTGTTGTTCAGGTTCAATATCAGCGTCGCCAGTGTCGCAAAGATCACAAAGACAAACACAAACTGAATAATTTCCTGGATTGTAACGAGGTCACGGTAGAACGGGATGCCCGAACGCCGCTGACGCGTCAGTGTGTTGACGACTGTGGTAAAGACAAACGGCAGCGCCGCTATGATGCCGAACCCGACACCACTAGACACAAACGGCAGTGCAGAGCTAAGGAAGCCGTCTATGGGGTCAAAGTAAATAATAGTTGCAATCAGGTAGATGCCAAAAGCAGTGACAATCACCGACGGCGTTTGCAGCATCGCTTCTAACAACGAAACGGTTTTGGGGCGGGGACGGCTTTCCCTCAGGTTATCTTCAGATAACACAAAAAAGTCGCCCGTTCCCATTGGCGGCGGTTGTGCCTGGTCACTCATGCAATTGTCCCTCCGAGCAGGTGTTCGCATTCTTTGCGATCATAACGCTATGAACAAATCCGCCCAGGCGGGAACATGCCTGAGCGGAATATGCTACAGCTTTATGTGTCGCGTGTTCGCAATAGGACTAGCGCCACGCCGGGGCGTAGATCAGACCGCCATCGGTGTAGGCAGCATTTAGTGAACCCTCGCGCGTGATGCCCAGGGGCGTCAGGTGGCGCTCGTACAGTTCACCGTAGTTGCCAACCGTGGTGATGATGTTGACGGCAAAGTCATCGCTAACACCGATGAAGGAACCCAGGCTGTCCTGCTCACCAAGGAAGCGTGCGATGTTCGGGTCTTCGGTGCCCATGAAGTCACCAATGTTCTCGCTGGTGATGCCCAGTTCTTCTGCGTAGAAGGTTGCGAATACCGTCCAGGTAATCACGTCACCCCACTGCCCGTCACCCTCAATCCACATCGGTCCCAGCGGCTCCTTGGAGAGCGTATCCGGCAGGATTTCGTACAGGCTCGGGTCTGCTGCGGAGGAGCGCAGCGCTGCAAGCTGGCTCTTGTCACTGGTCAGCACGTCGCACTGCCCAGCTTCGAAAGCGGTGAAGGTGTCTGCGGAGGTTTCCAGCGGCAGCAGCGTGAACTCCAGACCACGGCTGGTCATCTGGTCGGAGATGTTCAGCTCGGTCGTCGTACCAGACTGCGTGCAGATGGTTGCGCCGCCCAGGTCGTCAATGGAGGTTACGCCCAACTCAACCGGAACCATCAGCCCCTGCCCGTCGTAGAACGTGACGGTGGTGAAGTCACCGGAGAGGTCAGTGTCGCGGCTGAACGTCCAGGTGGTGTTGCGGAACAACACATCAACCTGACCCGTTTGCAGCGCGGTAAAGCGCTCTGCTGCGGTCAGCGGCACAAACACCAGGTTGTCCTCGGTTACTTCACCGAAGACGGCTACGGTCAGGGCACGGCAGTAGTCCGCGTCGAAACCGCTCATCTCGCCCGTGTCCGGGTCAAGGAACGAGAAGCCTGGCAGCGTACCGCTTACGCCACAGTTCAGCACACCGCGCTCCAGCACCTCTGCCAGCTTGCCCTCTGGCTCTGCCTGGGCACCAGCAATGCCACTCACGGCGAGCACCATCGCAACGATGCTTACCAATACAGATAGAATTCTCATGCGATTAGACATGCAGTTCTCCTTCGTATGTATATCTTTAACAGTAGGTAAATGTCTGACGGCGGGAAGTTTAACATATCCATTTGTGCGTAGCCAAATTAATGTCTCCTAATTATCAATGTGTTTTGTTGTGGATGTCGCACAGATAATATGAAACACACAAAATTGTAGCCACACCACGTAACCAAGTTGGGGTATGCTGTTGGTAGAACGGCACGCACGATAGACAAATTCAGGTTAAAATAAGGTATGTACCGATCGAGCAGATACTTGGGGGGACGAAAACCAATGGCGCAAGGACGCTTCGTAGCAACCATCCGGGGCATTCCCGAAATGCCAAACATCCGAGCCATCAATATCCGCAGCGGTCCAGGTTTGAACCACGACCCGGTGCGGCGTGCCCCCGTTGGGCAAACCGGATTGGATGTGCTGGACGTGCAACCCGATGCCGACGGCAGATCATTCCAGGGCAAAGTTTACCAGTGGTTCCAGCTTTCCTTCCCAGATGGCGGCAGCGGTTGGGCACGCGACGACCTCATCGACATTGAAGGCGACGGCACACGCTTCGGGTTTGGGGTGGTCGTTCGCCGCGTGATCGCGTTTAGCATCCAGCGTGACCTAAACGCAATTGCCAACGTCGCAGCACGTGCCACATCAGAGGTGATGTCTGCAATTGTGAACGCAGTAGAGGAAAGTATCGCAGAACCGCAACGGGACACCCCCGCAACCGACGCTGCAACGCCGGAACCCGCACCCGCCCCCACACGAGAACCAATACCTGCGCCAACGCCACCTCCCACTGCCTCCACCAGCACGCCCACTGCCCCGGCAACATCAACACCGGGCGGCATCATCGTCATGGGGCTAACCGGGCTCAACATGCGCAGCGGTCCGGGCACACAGCACACCACGCTGGCGCGTATCCCCTACCAAACAGAGCTAGAAATTACGGACGTGCAACCCGGCGATCAATCTGGCGATCCGTTCATGTGGATTCAGATCAACTACAATGGACGTGACGGCTGGGTACGTGAGGACTTCACCCGCCTAACAGGCAACTTCGAGACATTTGGGCTGGGCTTCCTGGATCAATATCCCTCACCCGTACGCGACACGCATTGGGGGCGAGACTTCAACACAGACCCAACAAAAACGCAGTTCACATCATTCCACAAAGGGTGGGATCACGTCGGTGACATCGGTGAACCGCTGCTCGCAGGTCCGCAGGGCGGGGTAGTGACACAAGTGGCAATGTGCAGTGCTTGCGGTGCCGCCGGGATTAGCTCAGTAGACAGCGGCTTCCCCCTAAACGACCAGCGTGTGCTCAACGGCACAGAGTGGAACTTCGGCTTTGGGCACTTTGTGGTTGTCCGCTACAACCATGACATACTGCCCGAATCTACGCAGCGGCGGCTGTCCCAGCGTAATTTTGCCGGGGCACACCTGTTTGTCATCTATGCACACATGCAGGAAGTTTCCGTGAGCCAGGGACAGCAGGTTACGGCGCAGCAGCGCCTCGGCACGCTGGGCAACAGCGGCAACTCCACCGGACCGCACCTCCACCTGGAAATGCGGGCGGGCACCAACCCCAACGCGACCTTTAACAGCTTGCAAGCCGGTCTGATGTCCCCTGGTGTGCTGTTCCTACGCTAGCGCAGGCTCCGGTTGAGCCACGTCACAATCAGCTCAGCAAAATCGGGGCGGTTCTGTACCAATGCCGCCCCCGCACCTTCGCTCACAAACGGCTGGAACAGTCCGCTTTCGCCCGCTGCGGTGGCAATCGTCTGCGCGAGCGTGTAGCTAGCGGAATCATCCTGGCTGGCGGCAAGCAGCACCGGGCGCGTGCCGATCTGCCCCATCAGCAGCACCGCACCACTCCCATCCACCGGGCTGAGCATCCCCAGCGCGTCACAGCGCAGGTCTACTGCACACGCCCGCAACGTGAGGTCTGCCGCGCTTCGCTCCCCAATGACGGCAATCCGCGCCGGGTCTAGCAGGCTGGCATCGCCCTGCGCCAACTCAGAGAATGACCCCAACACCTCCCCCACGAGTGATGCGTCTGCGTTTTGCGGCAGCACAACAGACAATACCACATAGCCATTTGCCTCAATGGTGCGCGGGAAATCGCCCCATACGTCCGCCTCTGTAGAGAGCAACAGCACCCCCGGTGACCGAACCGCCACATTCGTATACAGGCTGCCCGTTAGCTGCGTGCTGGCAAGCGTCAGTGTGACTGCCTGGGTGCCGTCCGCCTGGGTAACTGCAAGCGGTGGCAAATCGAGGTCATTGGGCAGTGCGGCAGCAGTCGGGTCGCTGGCACCAGCAGTATCATCCAAGAAGCTGCCCGGCACCTCCGACGGCGGCAGCGGAATGACATCACCCGTAGGCGCTAACGTCGGACCGCTGAGCACGCGCGTGGGGGTAGGGGTCGGCACGGCAATCGCAGCGCAACCCACCAAAAGTGGAGCCATCCCCAGCGCACAAACCCACCTAAGCATCGGGCACACTTTCACCTGTGTGCGTTGCCAGCACCACCATGCGCGGACTACCATCTTCAAAGGGCGAGCCGTCCACATCGCCGTAGGTGCGGTCAAGTTGCCAGTCCGCCACCCGCAGCAAAAGCCGCACTTCATACGGAAAGAAGTAGCGGAACATTGTCGGTGCCACCGTCCGATGAACGCGCCCATCCCCGTCGATTTCATCATAGAGCCACACTACACGCATCAGTTGCGTCGTGCGGTCAAGCTCGCTGATCGCCTGCTGCATCACCATGTGCCCGCTTTCCGGCTCCACAAATGTGCGCTCCAGGCTAATCGCATTGGTATCTGGCACGGCAAACGTCTCTCCAGCGTTCGGTAGGTCAATTACCAGCAGCGCCTCGTCGGTTGCGATAGTGCGCAGGCGGCGCAGCAGCGTAATCTGGTCGTCCTGTTGATAGAAGTGCATCAACATGTTGTACGTGAGCAAGATCAGCCCAAAGCGCTCGTCCGGCAGGTTATCGGTCAACACATTCGCATGGTGCAGGTGCAGCGTTTTATAGGCGTCCGTTTGGGCGTTCACACGTTGGTGCGCCCGGCGCAGCATCGCGTCGTTGTTGTCGATGCCGTGCACGGTGTAACCCGCCCGCGCCAGTGGCAGCACCACACGCCCGCTGCCGCACCCCACATCCAAGATGGGGGTGTCGTGTTCCGCCGCTAGCTCCGTGTAGAAGTCGATATCGTCGCTTTTATCCGCGTTTTCCGCATCGTAAAAGCGGGCGACCGTCGTATAGAAACCCATGTACGTGTCACTCTTTCATGCCCATTTCGCCGGAAGTGTACACACTTCCCACCGCTTTGCGATGGTTCGATTCGCCTTTGCAAAGCAAACCCCTTTTGCTACAATGCCCGCGCTATTAACATTTTTCATAAAGGCGTTTCAAATGGGGGCATATAGTATGTTACGTTCGAGAAATAGATTTGTGCTGGTGTTTGTCACACTAGCATTGTTCGTGGGGGTATCCGTCGCAGCGGCACAGGGCGGCGTAGAATCCACTGTGCGCGACGAAGTACGCTTCCGTGCCGGACCGGGCACAGACTGGTTCATCCTCGGAACACTCTCACCCGGAACGCCTATGACACTTGATGCACGCGACGGCACCAATAACTTCTGGGTGCGCGGCGTCATCCCCGATGGTACCGTCGGTTGGACGGCATCAGAGGCGCTAAACGTGACCGCGGCACAGCTAAACAGCTTGCCCATCAAGGGCGTAGATGATCCATTCGAACTCGGTGCCCCGGCAAGCGCCCCCGCACAAGACGCACCAGAACAGGTTGCACAGGCAGCACCAGAAGAAGCACCAGCGGAACAACCCGCCGCACCAGAGGCTGAGGCAGCGCCACCCGCTGCGCCACCAACGCCCGCCGCCGTGCAGAACCTTGCTCCCACCCGTGGCTTTGCCTATGGCGGGCACATCCAGTCGCTCAGCCCCACCACCATCGGCTACATGCAGCAGTCCGGCATGACGTGGATCAAGAAACAGGTTCGCTACAGCGACGGGCAGGCACCAGAAAGTGTATTCGGCACGATTAACGAGGCACACGGCGCAGGCTTCCGCATTCTGCTGGGCGTTGTAGGTGCCCCCACAGACCTCAACCGCCCTGGCTACAACGAACGCTACGCGGGCTTTGTCGCGGGGTTGGCAGCAGGCGGTGCAGACGCAATTGAGGTGTGGAACGAACCCAACATCGACCGCGAATGGCCCGCCGGGCAGATTAGCCCGCAGGCGTACACCCAGCTCCTCGCCGCATCCTACAATGCGATCAAGGGTGCGAACCCCAGCACAATCGTCGTCAGCGGAGCGCCCGCGCCCACAGGCTTCTTCGGTGGGTGCAGTCCCAACGGCTGCGACGACCTGCCGTTCATCCAGGGCATGAACGCAGCAGGTGCTGCCAACGTCATGGACTGCGTCGGTGTGCACTACAACGAAGGCATTGTGCCGCCCACTGCCCGCAGCGGCGACCCACGCAGCAACAGCGGCTTCTACACCCGTTACTTCCAGCCCATGATTGAAACCTACAGCAGCGCCTTTGGTGGGCGCGTGCCACTGTGCTTTACGGAGATGGGCTACCTATCACCCGAAGGGTTTGGCGGTCTGTCGCCGTCGTTCGCCTGGGCACAAAATGTCACCGTCGCCCAACAGGCAGACTGGCTCGCAGGCGCAGTCAACATCGCGCAACGCAGCGGTCGTGTACGGTTGCTCATCGTGTGGAACGTAGACTTTCGGGGCAGTTTCGGTGAAGACCCCATGGGCGGCTACGCGATGATCCGCCCGGATGGAAGCTGCCCTGCTTGTGCCGCGCTCGGTCGCTAGCACAGCGCACGTTGCCGTCACAGCACTTAGTTTGATACACCAGGAGATGGAATGACGACGATCGAAGACACCCAACCGCAGCCCCCCGTGCGCGGTCGCCCACCGGGCAGGTCGCCCGGCATGATGCTGCCCGCGCTGATTACACTCTCAGCACTGCTCCTTGTGATCGTGCTGGCTGCGGTTGCGCTGCTGCTGCCGCCATTTAACCTGCTGGAACAGATCATGGGCGTGCAGTACGCCATGCTGGACGCGCAAACGAACGCCACCCGAACCGAAGACGAAAGCCTGACGTTCATCCTCAGCCCACAGGACACAGGCACTGAGTTTGGCGTGGCGCTGGGCAGCATCCCAGGGGATAGCTTCCTGAGTGGGAGCGCGACCGAGGAGTGGGCACCACAGGCACTTGCTGACCTGCCCACCAATCTCACGCTGCGCAGCCCTGTCTACAGCATCCAAACCACGGGCACCCCGCCAGAACGTGCGACGGCAACCATTGTGCTGCCACCGAACATCACCGACCCGGATCGGCTGGACTTCTACCACTGGAACAGCGCTGACCGTGCCTGGCGCTTTCTGCCGTCGCAGCCCGTAGACGCAAACACACTGGTCATCGAATTTACGACGGTGCCCCAGCAGTTTGCGCTCTTCACCACGGCAGCGCCTAGCGCTCCCACAGTGCTCATCCCCGTGGATGTCACATCGGTGCTGACGGCAGAAGTCGGCAACGCGGCAACCATCGTCACACCTGCCGGGATGCAGCCTACCAACACGGGCGACATCACCGGCAGCTTGGCAGCGGGCATAGAATACGACGCAGGCTACCGGGTCATGCCCGTCATCCGCAACTTTACCGACCCGCGTGCCCTCGATGTAGACACAGTGACGACCATCATCAGCAACAGCACGCTCCGCGCCGAACACGTCCAGAAGATTGCGACATTTTCCGGCGCGTTTAACGGCATCTTCATTGATTACCGTGATGTCCCCGCAGAGCAGCGCGAGAACTTCACCCAGTTTATCGTGGAGCTAGGCGAGGCGTTGGACGCACGCGACATGCGCCTGGGCGTGGTGGTGCCCGCCGCGCAGAACACCAGCGGCTCCTGGCAAACAGGCGCGTACAACTGGCGTATCATTGGGCAGTCCGCAGACTATGTTCAAATCAACGTCGATCGAGTTGACCCCACCATGTTCGCCCCCGGTGCAGATCGGCTGGTGGAAGCCATGCTGCGCTGGTCGGTTGGTGAGGTAAACCGCTACAAGATCATCGTCGGGCTGTCTGCGCAGTCCCAGCGGCAAGCAAGCGGCGGCTTCGAACCCATCGGCTACAGCGAGGCACTCGCACCACTGGGCGACGTCGCCATTAGCGGCGGGCTAGCAGCAGACGGGAGCATTATGCCCGGCGCAGAGTTTACAGTCGCGCTGGATGGGCTGACCGCCCGTGCAGATGAGGATGAAATCACCCAGACGGCGTACATCGACTACCTGGATGAGAACGAAAACCCCATCACACGGGTGTGGCTGACCACAGACGAGGCGATGAACTTCCGCCTCAACCGACTGAACAGCTTCGCGCTGGGTGGCGTCGCCTTTACAGACCTCACCCGTGGCGACCTTGCCGATAACGTGCTGAACGCGATTGCGAACTACAAGCTGACGATTCCCTTCCAGCCCACCCGCACCGACCTCTACCTGAACTGGCGCATTGAGCGCGACGGCGCTGTGGTCGCGGAGGCAACTTCCCAGCTAAACGAGTCGCTGGTTGCGACCGTGGACGCCCCCGAAGGCAATTACAACGTGAGTGTAGGCGTCGTGGCAGAGTCTGAGGCAGTGCGTACGGGGGCACAGGTTGTGCTCGCCGCGCCAACGGCAACACCGACCCCGCTGCCGTCCCCCACGGCAACACCCACAGGCACCCCAACCCCCACACCAGACCCAGCAGCAATTGCAGCGGCACAGGAACAGGCAACACAGGGCGCACTCAGTGCTGCCCAGCCGAGTAGTGGTTTCTCCGCCGCTGTGCCCGCTGGCGGCAGCATTGCTGGCGGCTTTGAGTACGGTGGGCACGTCACCAATGCGGGCAGCGGACGCGCCAAGCAAGCAATGCAAAGCGCGGGCATGACGTGGATGAAGGTACAAATCCGCTACTCGCCGGGGGCAGGCACAGGTGACGCCGCCAATGCCATCAACAGCGCTCGTGCCAGCGGCTTTAAGGTGTTACTGGGCACGGTTGGCTCCCCAACAGACCTGGGCAGGGGCGGCGAAGGCTACATGCAGGGGTATGCACAGTGGCTGGCACAGGTCGCCGCGCTGGGACCTGACGCCATCGAAGTGTGGAACGAACCGAACATCGACCGTGAGTGGCCCCGTGGGCAAATCAGCGGCGAGATGTTCGCCGTCATGATGCGCGAAGCGTACAACGCCATCAAAGCAGCGAACGCCAGCGTTATTGTGATTAGCGGCGCACCTGCCCCCACAGGCGCAGAGGCAGCGTACCCAGGGCAAGTCGTCAACGATGACAACTTCTTGCGCCAGTTCGTCAACGCAGGCGGGCTGCAATATACCGACTGCGTCGGGATGCACTACAACGAAGGCGTTGTACCGCCCAACGTCCGTAGCGGCGACCCGCGCGGCGATGACTACTACACACGCTACCTCACCACCATGCTAGATACGTACTGGAGCGTCACGGGGGGGCAGCGCAAGATCTGCATCACCGAGCTGGGCTACCTGACTTCTGCGGGCTACCCACCGCTGCCGTCCTATTTCTCCTGGGCGCAGGGTGTCACGCTAGACCAGCACGCGGCATGGCTCGCAGACGCAGCAGCAATCTCATCACAAACCGGGCGCGTTCGCCTGATGATCGTATGGAACGTGGACTTTACCACGTACAATTCTGACCCACAGGGCGGCTATGCAATGATTCGCCCTGATGGTAGCTGCCCCGCCTGCCAGGCGCTGGCAGCAGCACGTTAGGTTTATAGGAACAAATTACACCATGGCACCACAAAACAAAGCAAGAAGACAAGTTCGCAACTTCGTTTTCATCTGGCTCTTTATCACACTGCTGATGGGCGCGTGCACATTTGCCGCCATCTACACAGCATACGGAATCGTTATCGAAGACGATACATCTGCCGCTGCCGCACCGGGCGGCACATCCGTTGCCCAAAACGCCGCCGTGAACTTCTCCGTGGCGACACAGGCGTTCCCAACACGCCCGCCCACACAGGTGCTACCGACGAGCACGCCGACAGAAGAACAGGTGAGCGTCCCACAGGAGCAGGACACGCAGGACGACGCACCCGAACCGACTCCTGTGCCAATGGAGGAGGAAGTCGAGCCGACCGACCCACCAACCCCTACCATCGAACCCACACCACTACCCGTGAACGACCAGTCCTTCCAGCTTGGCATTCAGGTGCAAATCACCTTCGACAGTGACGAATCTCTGTGGGTGGGTGAGGTCGAGAAGCTGGGCATGGAGTGGATGAAGAAGCAGGTTCGCTGGGAAAACATCGAGACAGAGCCAGATAACTACAACTGGCTGGAACTAGACAAGTCCATCCCAGCAGCGGCAGATCGTGACATCAAAATGCTGCTCTCCATTGTGACCGCCCCGGACTGGGCGCGTGAGCCGGGCGTAAACACCGCTGAGCACGGTCCGCCAGCAAACCCCGAAGACTACGCAGAGTTCGTGCGCAAAATCCTGGAGCGCTACCCGAACCAAGTCCACGCCATTGAGGTATGGAACGAGCAAAACCTCGACCGCGAGTGGACATCCGTCAATGGGCTGCGCCCGGCAGACTACGTTGAACTGCTGCGGGTGAGCTACCAGACAATCAAGGAAGTTGACCCTGGCATTGTGGTCATTAGCGGCGCACTAAGCCCCACCGGCTTAGACAATCGCGTTAACGCCTGGGACGACTTCGCCTACATGGACGCGATGATCGCGGCGGGGATGCTCAACTACACAGACTGCGTCGGTGCCCACCACAACGGCATCAACGTCAGCCCAGACTACACCTGGGATCAAATCCCCAACGACCCGACCGCCTCCTATCGCGGTCCGTGGGACACACCCCACCACAGTTGGTCGTTCCGCAGCACACTGCAAGGCTATGCGCTGCGTGTGCAGCAGGCAGGTGGCGACCAGAAACTGTGCGTAACCGAGTTTGGCTGGGCATCCACCGAAGACCTGGGGCAAACCCGCCCCGGCTTTGAGTTCGCAGCAGACAACACGCTGGAAGAACAGCGCGAGTACACCATCAAGGCAATTGAAAACATGCGTGACTGGGACATCGTGCAAATCGCCACGCTGTGGAACCTGAACTACGGTCCGCTGTCGGGCTGGGACCCTAACAACGACAACGTTGCCTACTCCATCATCGGCAAGGACTGGAACTTCCGTCCGCTTTACGGTGCGCTGCAAGAGTGGAACGAGGAAAACTCATAGGCGGGTTGGCAGCGATGCACAAGCACACGCGCCGCATGGGGGCAAGCATCGTACTGCTTGCCCTTGTTGCCCTCATCGGTGGTGGCAGTTGGTTGTGGTACACCCGCGACCCGTTCTACGGTCGCAAGGTGCAAAATCCACCGTTTAGCTCACTCACCTACGCCTACCACACATTCTTGTGGTTTAACCAGTACGATTCCACCCACCTTTCGTGGGCGCGGCAGGGCAACTTCGGCTACGTCAAGCAGGTTTTCGCGTGGCAGGATGTCGAACCCATCCCCGGTGAGTGGCACTGGGAACGCGGCGATGAGATTATGGCACTGGCAGAAGCAATGGGTGTGGGTGTTGTCGCCCGCATTTCGGACGCACCCGGTTGGTCGCACCCAGATTTGCCCGGCGAAAAAGACGTAGACTATCATGATGCGCCGCCGGATAACCTGGATGAATTCGCTGACTACTGCGGTGCCCTGGCAGAGCGTTACCAGGGGCGCATCCGCGCCTACCAGATATGGAACGAACCCAACCTGGATCGGGAGTGGGGCAACCGCCCCCCAGATGCCGCCGCCTACGTTGAACTGCTGGCGGTGTGCAGCAACGCCATCCGGGAGGCTGATCCCAACGCGATTATCATCTCTGCCGGGCTTTCGCCCACGGGCACCCACGATGAAAGTGCTCACCGCGACGACCTCTATCTGCAAGCAATGTACGATAACGGTTTCCAGCAGTATGTTGATGTCGTTGGGGTGCACGCACCCGGCTTTTCGGATGTCGCCTACGGACCCGACGACGCTGAGCGCGACGGGAACGGGCGCTGGGCGACCTTCCGCCGTGTTGAAGACCTGCGCAAAATCATGGTGCGTAACGGCGACGCCGCGACGCAGATGGCAATTTTAGAAATGGGCTGGACGATTGCCGATGAAAACCACCCGGACTACCAATGGTTCGCCGTAACGGAGGCAGAGCAAGAGGCGCGGCTAGTAGAGGCAAACCAGTTCATTGCAGAAAACTGGCGACCGTGGATAGGACTGGTGGTGGTAATTTACCTGGCAGACCCAAGCTGGACGACAGACGACGAGGAGTTCTTTTTCGCTGTGGTCGACCCGAACCTCGCTGGGCGCAAGGCATTTGGCGGGCTACAGAACATGGCAAAATACTGCCAAGACCGGGTTATCCCAGCACGCAACCCCGGCAGCCCGGAGGCACTCGGCATTGTCCCCACTGATCCTTGCGGCTAGCTACTTTGTTCACCTGCTGGCGACAGTTGTTTGGCTGGGTGGGCTAGCGATTCTGGCAATCCTCGTCCACCCGGAGGCACGCCGCACCCTACAAAACAGCCCAGGCATGTACCAGTTCATGAACCGCCTGCGCAAGCGCTTCGTACCAATGGCAAACTTCAGCCTTGCAGTGCTGGTCACCAGCGGCATGGTGCAAATGGCAGGCGACGAGAACTACCTCGGCGTGCTCGATTTTAGCAACAGTTGGAGCGTGGCGATGCTGCTCAAGCACATCGCGGTTGCGGGTATGGTGGTATGCAGCCTTGCGTTACAATACGGCGTTACGCCAGCGTTGGAGCGCACAACTTTGCTGTTAGAACGTGGTAAAGACAGCGGTGCAGCGCACACACACACATGGGAGCGCCTGAGCCGCCGGGAAACCGCCCTCACATGGGCGAACAACGGGCTGGGGGCGCTGGTGCTGCTGTGCACCGCATGGATGACTGCACTTTGACCACCAAACTGAGGGAGATGACGATTGTCCAGGCGTATTAGTTTTTGGCTGGCGGTGCTGGTACTGCTAACAGGTGCAGCAGTGCGTCTCATTGGTCTAGCATCGCTGCCCCCTGGCATGAGCGTGCCGGAGGCAAAAGACGCGCAAATTGCCGAACTCATTCGCCTGGGGCAGGTGGAAGTGCTGTACAACATTGGCAGCGAAGGGCGCGAAGGACTCTATCACACGCTGTTGAGCGTGGTAACAACCCTCATCGGCAACCATCCGTTTGGCTACCGGATGCTGTCTGTGTGGATCGGGCTGCTGACCCTGGCACTGGTATACGCACTGGCACGTCAGCTTTACGGGCGGGCGACAGGTTTGGCGGCAATGGGCGCACTGCTGGTGCCGCTTTGGGCGGTGCTGCTGTCGCGCACCATCGTCCGGGAGGCATTGCTGCCGCTGATCCTCATCTCATCGCTTACCGCACTCACCTATGCGCTGCCCGTCTACCGCCGCCCGAACCTCGTACCCAATACGATCCCGTTTGCGTTTTTGGGGCTGGTGCTGGGGTTGGGGTTTTACGTGCATCCGGTGCACTACGTGATTGTGCTGGTTTGCATGGTGTTCATCGCCTACATGATTGTCACCCGCCAGCCGATGTCACGCCGCACCCTCAGCTACCTCAGCTTCACCATTGTCATTCTGGTCATCGTCGCCACACCCTATCTGATCTCCTCGTTGCGCCTGCCACACCTTAACGGTGCCACGCGATTGCTAGGCGAGTACGCGCTCATCCAGGAAGACGGCGTTGGGCTGACGTTGCTCAACAGCCTGGGTGGGATATTCATCCGTGGGGACGCAAACTTGCTGCACAATGTGCCCAACCGCCCCTACATTGACGCCCTCAGCGGTATGCTTATTGTTCTGGGCATCTTCATGACGGTGCGGCGTGCCCTGCAACCGCGCTACGCAATTGTGTTCATTGCTGCCCTGCTGCTCTTTCCTGTCGCGCTGAACACCCCCAGCAGCCCGAACTTTCTGGGATACAGCGTCATCCTGCCGCTGCTGGCAATCACATTTGGGCTGGGGGTAAAGCAACTCTTCCAATGGGTGCAGCGCCAACCGCGCCTTCGCAGCGGGGTCGTGTTTGGCGTGGTTGCTCTGCTAGTTTTCAACCTGGGTTGGACGCTGTACAGCCTGCACATCACCTGGGCACAGGATGAAGCGGTACGCGCTGCTTTTCACGAGCGCGTTTACCAGATCGCCACCTACCTGGACGATACCGTGAGCGATACGAACACCGTCGTCTGTGTGCCACACCTGCCAGACCTGCTACCGGTTTGGCACAGCGCCCCCACAGAACCCGCAACCCTGCTCGCCCTGATGATGGACAATCCAGACGAAGCACGAATCCGCTATGTGAACTGTGGAACAGGAATGGTGCTAACGAACGGCGGCTCCCACCAACAGGTTATCTTCCTGGAACCAGACGGACTGAACACACTGCACCCCTATGTCAACACATGGGTTTCTAGGGGAGATGTAATTGACGAGGGCGTGCCACCGCGCAGCGTCGTCAGCATGATCGTAGACACCGCCCTGAGTGATACCATCGGGCGCTTTACCACCACGGCCCCAACGGGCTTCGCGCCAGAATCTCCCGGCGGGGTTGCCCCGGCACAGTTGCCCGTGCGCCTGAGCGACGACCTGACATTTTTGGGCTACGAAGACCAGCAAAATACCTACGAACCCGGAGAGGTCGCAACGGCAATCACCTATTGGCGCGTGGACGGCGAATTACCACCCGACCTGAGCCTGTTTACCCATGTGCTGTTCGACGCGCAAACCATTGTCTCCCAAACAGACACCATCAGTGTTCTGCCCGGACGCCTGCAAAACCGAGATATCTTCTTGCAGGTCACGTTTGTGCCCATCCCACAAAGCTTGCCCCCTGGCACCTACCAAACGTCTACAGGTGCCTACGAACTCACCGAATCGGTGCGGCTCACCGTGCTAGACAACGGTCGCCCACGCGGCACACGCCTGTTCATCAACGAGATTGTTGTGCAGTAATGTTCGAGCTTGTGTTTTTGGGCACGTCTGCCTCCGCACCGTCGGTGCATCGTGGCTTGCCATCTGTGGCAGTGCTTGCGGGGGAATATCGCTACCTTGTGGACTGCGGCGAGGGTACCCAACGCCAAATCCTCAAAAGTGGCATCGGCTTTAAAAAACTGAACAACATCCTGCTGACCCACGCCCACCTTGATCATATCCTGGGGCTGGGCGGGCTGGTGAGCACGTTTGCCACCTGGGAAGACGTGAGCGACCTGCACATCTGGGGGGGGCGCAGCACGCTCAAGCGGGTGCACAAGCTGCTGTTTGATGTGGTGCTGGACTACGACCGCCTGCCAATTGACATCGAGCTAGTGGAACTCCTGGAACCGCAGCAGATTGCACACCATCGTGAGTTCAGCGTGCGGGCTTTCCCGGTTACGCATCGGGGCAGTGGCAACTTCGCCTTTACCTTCAAAGAGCACGACCACCGCCCGTTTTTAGCGGAAAAGGCGGAGGCTTTGGGCGTTCCCGCCGGACCGGAACGCGGACAATTGGTGAAAGGGGAAGCAATCACGCTGGAAGATGGAACTGTTGTCGCGCCAGAGGACGTGCTAGGGGAGACAGAACCCGGTGCGAAGCTGGTTGTAGTCGGCGATGTGGGGCGCACAGACAATATCTTCAGCGAAGTGGAAAATGCAACGGCACTCGTCATTGAGTCTACGTTCTTGGAGGAGGACACCGGCGTCGCCGGGAGCTTCGGGCACCTCACAGCACGGCAGGCAGCTGTATTCGCCAAAGACGCCAACGTCGGCACGCTCATTATCAATCACGTATCCCGCCGCTACCGAGAACGTGACATTATTGACGAAGCGCGTGCAGTCTTTCCACAAACATACGTCGCACGCGACTTCGACCACTACGTTGTACGTCGCAACGCCCCCGTGCTGCGCAACCCGCAGGAAACTACTAGCGACTAACCCTCTCAGCGTGAGCGTCGCTGACGCTCCCTGCAATAATGATTGGCAACATCGCGGATGAACTGCTCATTGGGTGGTGTCGCGTTCACCGCATGATATATTTTCGTAAATAGTGCATGATCGCCGTTCACCACCGCCTTTACAGTCTCCCCCGCGTAGCGCACCCGCGTCGGATTTGGATCTAGCATCGCACGCATCAACTGGACAAGCGCATCGCAGCCAATCTTCTTAAGCGCATTCGCTGCATAGTTACGAAGGTACATGTATTCGCGTTCAGTCAGTTCCTCGTCCGTCACTGCCCGGATGATCGGCATTGCAGCAGACTTATCGCGAATCTCACCGAGCGCCAGCATTGCGTCGCCGCGCACAAGGTAATCATCGTCCTCCAACAGCACGATGAGTGGGCGCACCGCCCTGGACGAGCGGCTTTCGCCAAGCTCCTGCGCAATCTGTCCGCGCAGGTCATCCAGGCGGCTGTCCGGGTCTTGGAAAGCTTCTACGAGCTTAATCGGGAAGCGCGGAATCTTTTCCAGCACAATACCGATCTGATGGCGGATCAATGGGTCTTCGTGACGAAGCGCATAAATCAGCAGGGGAACCTTGGCGTCCTCAGCAATGTTTTCGTGCGACAGAATCTTGACCGCGCTGTTGCTCATGCCGATGTCACGGTTTGCCAGGCACGGGATAACCTTACCAACGGAGGGACTGCCGATGTCCGTCAGCGCGTTAACCGTTGTCGTTTGTACTTCCCCCTCGTAGCGGCTGGAAAGGAACTGGATTAGCGGTTCGACCGCAACCTCAGCCGCATCACCCAGGTCACCAATCTGCCGGATGATGCCCGCAAGCTTGCCGTGATTATTTTTGTTGTCATCCAATGCTTTGATTAGATGTGGGAGCGCAAAATAACCATGCAGCGACGGGTGGAAAAACTCGATCAGGCTGCGTCTTCCGTTGGAACCCCAACCGGCGTTAATCTCCGCAGCCGAGTGTGTGACGATGTTCAAGCTGTGGGCGTCTTCCAGCGCCTCCGCCCCCATGATACGCCGGGCGCGTGCTTCTCTTATCTTGTGCAGGCTGTCACCAGCACCCCAGGAGAACGGCATCCTTCCAGCACGTGGACTCATACGACGAGCGAGCTTACGCAGCCGTTCCTCTAGGTCTTCCCACTCCAGGTTTACCCGCGTATTTCCCCACCCATTTGCTTCTTTATTCTTCTCCCAAAAATACCGCGCTTCCAGGTACTTCTGATACAGTTCCAAGAGGCGGGTAGGTAGGGGTAGTGCGCTGTGGCGTTGCCAGTCTGCCAATTGCACGAGCATACTCAGGTGGAGGGGAATCTGCGCCAGGCGAAAGATTGCTTCCTCGTTGTTGACCTGCGTCATGAACTTCCTGGCGCTGTAACGGTCTTCGATCACTTGATGCACATACGTCGCAATCTGCTCCGATTCGAACCGCAGCACCTCGGCTGCCGCCACGTCGTTTCCCATAAACATGTTCGAGTCGTCTTGATAGTCCCGCAGACGGCACGTAACAACAACAGGCACATGCGGATATTTACTTATCCACTCCCGCAGCGATTCTGCACGTTCAGCGCGAGTTTCCAGGGGCATTTCGTTTAAACCGTCGAACAGCAAAATGGGCGGCACGCCCTCCAATGCTTCGTAGAAGTCTTTCCCCAAACGGTGATACCCACGATACCAGCGCTGCAATAGTTCTTCTGTATCAACAGGGTTTTGTGGGTGGCTCAGGCTAATCCACAGCGGCACCGGCGTGTTGCCATAGTGCAGTCGGCTATCTGCGTAATAGTGAAATACATCCTCGAGCGCTTTTGTCTTGCCGATCCCCGGCATTCCTAGCACTACAAAGCGTTGGTGAGACTGACAGAAATCGGTAACTGTTTGCTTAGCTGCAACATCACCCCCCTTTGTAACCCAAGTCGGCTGGTATACAACAGGCACAAAGCTGTTTTCCTGCCCATTGTTGAGTGTTGCCTCGGTTTGCTTTCGAAAACGCTTCTTTTGCAAGCTAATATATTCTTCTGGTGTTAATCGCCCCTTGTTTGGTCCGTCTGCTTTTTTCGCCATAGTGCCCCCGAACTTTAACTACACGCTCCCGACATTAATCAAATACTACATCACGCAATAGGAAGATGCATCTATTTTTGCTGTAATTTTAGAGGAAATAACGCAATATATACGCTTGGACGACAGGGTATTCCACCATCCTGTGATAGTCTACCAGATAGTTTATTTCAAGATCAACTCAATAGAGTGTCTTTGTCCTGGTTTGCACGGTTTGATAAGATTTGATCTAAGCTGATGCCGTGTTTACGTGCGATCTCCCGCGCGAAGCTGCGCCCTAGCGGTGCCCCCCGCTGAATTTGATACTTGGGTTGGGGCAGTCCATCAGCATTTGTCGCAATGCCTGCAACCAAGCTACACAGGCGGCTTTTGCGCTCCACCACCGACTCAATCTCGTCGAACTGATCAACCAGTTCAACCAGGTGTGTAGCAAACACCGCCCTCGCCCCCAACGCACACAACGCACTCAGCACATCCTGCGCCAGGTAGAGCGCCTCGCCAAATGCCGTGCTGGAAAACGTTTCGTTGAGCAACACCAAGCTGCCATCGTCTACTTTGGCAAACAAATCGCGCAGTCGCTCCGCTTCTTCCTCCAAACGCCCCTGCTGGCGCGTTTCTAGCCGTGGGAAGTGGGTCAGGATGTTGGTTACAGGGCTGATGTTAGCCTCCTGTGCCGGAACAAATAACCCCGCCTGGAAAACCACCTGCGCCAGCCCCACACTACGCAGGTAGGTAGTCTTGCCGCCGCTGTTCGGTCCTGTCAGCACACCGATGCGTCCGGTCTCATCAAAAACGACATCACTCGGCACAGTGGGTTTCTCGTCGCATAACGCCAGGCGCAGGTTGTGCAGCCCGGTAATGCGCGTCGTTCTGGCGCTAGCAGGCAGGACATCTGGCTTGCAAAACGGGATGCCCCGCTCTTGCAGGCGGGTAATCATCCGTGCCGCCGCCACAAAAAATACTAGCTCAGGCTCCAGCAGCACGAGCGTTTTACTGCTGGTTTTCACATAGCGGCGCAGTGCTTGCGCAACGGGCTTCGCGGTCTGCTTCAGCAACTGATCCACATCCTGGAACAGTTCATTGTAGCGGCGCTGCTCGGCATCTTTGGCGAAGCGATGTGGCGCTGCCAGCCCACGCCGTTCGCGTTCATCGTCGTCATCGGCGCTCAGCAGGCGGCTAAGCAGTGACTGTTGCCCGCCCACATCACGCCCATGGATTGCTAGCAATACAGCGGAGATCGGCTTGAGGTTGAAGTCCAGGTTGATGCCAACTGTAATGCTGCCTACGCTCTGCAACGGTTCCCGCAGGCGCGGCAGCTCCTCGCGCAGGTGTCCATAGGTCGGGCGCTGTATAACCGCCCCAAGCTCACGCTCTAGCGTCTGCAACGCTTGCGACTGTACATCGTGTGCCGCAAGCAGTGCATGTAACTGCCCAACCAGTTCTGTGTAGAGGTCAAGCTCACTCAGCCTGTCCGATGTTTCTAGTAGGGCACTGCGGGTGCGCCGCCCCAACAATGCCGTATCCTGCCCCAGGCTAGCCAGCGTGGGCAGCAGCGCCTCGATGCCATCGGTTAGCTGTGGGAAGCTCAAGAAGTCTTCCAGAACATCCTGGCGCCACCGGAGTGTGGGCTCGTCCGTTACCAGGGACGAGAAAATGCCCCGAACTGCTGCCCGGTGCCGACGATGCACACCAAATGCCGCAATAAGCTCATCCAAGCCCAGGTCATCTGCCCAGGCTGGGGTGGTTGCGGATCGTGTGGGCACCATCTGCGGCGAGAGCAAGCTCATGGGCGGCAGGCTCAGGCTCGGCTCCTCCGGGGGTGGGGCATCTCTATTGAAGAAATTCATGTGCGTCAATTTTGATCTACGTGTGAGAAAGCTGCTGCTCTGTCTGTGTGTGTGCGTGCCGCCCCCGGCGGAATTTACTCCATAGCCACACCCAGGCGACGACTGCCGTGATTGACATGTACGGTGTGAGCACAGCACGTTCCCGCCCCACCATGCCAGCGTTCTTGACGAGCAGTGTGCCTGCCGTGTAATACCCGGCAACCAGGAACACACACCAGAAAAGCCGCCAGCGCCGTTGCAGCGCCGCCAGCAGCAAGCCCAGCGCAGCGCTCAGGAACAGCACCCAGTTCCAGGCAACGGCAACGTACATCCAGCCCGGTTCTGCCGTGCTGCGCAGGAAGGGCGGGTCTAGCGCGTACATGCGCACAAACCCCACCGCAAACGTACCCAGGTAAATGAGCGGGTACTCCGTGAAGATTTCCCGTGAGACACTGACCAGTGCACTTTGCACCGCTGGCGATGCCGACAAATAGCCCCAATACGTGTCAGGCGTTGCCAGCGTCGGGTCGTTGCCCAGCTTCTCTTCTATGCGGTAGGTAATGTCCATATACACGCTGTCGATCTCGTCACCACTACCCATGCGCTCCACAGACGCCGCACGGTAGAACGTCATGGTGAAGGTGCTGATGGTAGAAGGGGTATAATTGCCAAACACAATGCCATTGTGGGCGCTCCACATGCCGATGCCCATAACACACACAACCACATAAGACAACACAGCACGCCACTGCTGGCGGGCAATCACCAGCAGCCAAACCGCAAGCCCCGTCCAGATGAGGTAGATTTCCGGGCGTGCCAGCATAGATGCGACCAGAGCTAAACCAGCACCTACCCCCAAGAGCACCCCGCGCTGCCGTGTCGCCTGTGGGATCATCAGCAAAAGCAGCACCATCAACACCGCAAAGATGTTGCCCAGCGGTACTGAGTCTAACAATGCCGACCCATACACAACCGCCACAAAATCAACGGCGAAGATGCCTGCCGCCAGCAGCGCCCCACCCTCAGACAGCCCAAGCTGCCGCGCAATCCCGAACGTCAGTGGCGTAATCAGCCCGCCAATGACGGCATTCACCACCAGCACCGCCATAGCATTCACGCCCAGCCCGGCGATGAGCAGCGCAAACAACGGCGGGCGTACCAGGAATAGGCTGTTGCTGAAGTCACGTTCTGCCAACCAATGCTGCGCCCCAATCTCATAGAGCACGTAGTCGCCAAAGTCCACCAACAGCGGGTCATCCTGGTAGCGCACAACTGCCCATGTGACCCTGATTGCAATCGCAACCAGGGTGAGCGCAATAAGTTTGTGTTTTGTCGTCACAACGACTCACCGATCGTGGGTTATCTAGGAAGCGTATTCGCCGTACTGCTCAACCTTCAGCGACTGGATATCGGTGTAGATGCCGCCGCCCGTCACCTGCAAGATGACCGCGTTTTGCGGTCCCACGTAACGTGCGATGTCGTCGGAACGCACCATGACCAGGCGGTCGCCGTTGATGACGTGCTCGTCCCATGTCGCATCCTGCCAGTTCCACATCTGGACGGGCTGGCTGTTTGCTCCACCGGAGTTGTACTGAATGAGCACATGCAATTCTTGCACCTCATCCAACCGTGCAGACGCCAAAGGCGTGTAGCGGAACGCAATGCTGTTCCCCTCGGAGAGGCGCAGGTTGACAGGTGTTGTTGCGCCCAGCCCGTTGCGTTGATGTACCGCCCACACAAATTGGTCAGGCGAGACGCGCACGGAAGTACGAACCGGACGCTCGATCTCCGTCTCTAGTTCTACGATGTACAACGTGGTATCGAACTGCCGGAAGGCACGCCCCTCCAGGTCAAGCTCGCTGGGTGCCCCCTCCCCCCAGGCGACCAGATACACATCGTTACCGCGCCCTGTGCTCAGGAACGGATCACTGATGAGCGAGGACAGGAATAGCTGGCGGCGGCGGCGCTCCTGATCTTCCACCGTGCGCGCGTCGGAGCTGCCGGGGAACATCGGGTTGTAGATGATGTTGTTGTCGCCGAGGATGTCGCGCAGCGTGCTTTCTGTGGAGTTGAAGTTGCCCGCAAATGTCCCGGTTGCGCCAAAGGACAGGTTCGCGCGTGAGAAGTCGTAGCCGACCGGTGCAGGCGCTGCCATCTCGAACCCATCCAGTGTGATTTGGTTCGCAGAGATAACCGGGAATGGCTGCACATCACCCGCCTCAATCGGATCCGGGAAGCGATAGGCAGCACCCCGTGCCAGGATGACCGCATTGGTGAGCGTCTGGTCGGTGTTGTTGGTCACGCTGCCCAGGATGATCTGCGTGTTGCTGTCGTCCTCCGGGTAGCGCATCCGCACACTGCCTGTGATGTCCGGGCGCTCAACCGTGCCATAAGCAGCGAAGTCCGCCACAAAGCTCGCATCCACCGGGAACTCAAACGCACGGAAGCCGTCAAGCTGCTGAATGTCCACACTTGCCTGGAACGACGATTGCAGCAGCGAATTGCCGCCCGTCAGTTCTGTGTTCGGCACCGCACGCATAAACATGCCCTCATCCGCTTCCAGCGTGTACTGTGTGCGCTGCGGGGAAAGCAGCCCAATTACCTCAGTTGTGTGGGCAACGTCTGTATCGTGCCAGCTTCGTACCAGCGTCATGCGCCCGATGCTGGGGTCGTTGCCACGCAATTCACCGCCGACAATCCATGCCAAACCGCTGAAAACGACGATGAGACCCGGAATCGACAGCCATGCGTACTCGCGGCGGTTCATGCGGTTGAGCACAAAGTAGTTAAGCGGACCGATGAGCGCAATGTACAGCGCCAGGAAACCGCAGATGGGAAGTACACTCGGCAGCACATCCAAGCCCGGTAGAATTTCCGCGGCAACAGACGCGGAATCCCAGCGGCTAAACGTGCGCGACCAGTTCGGCAGCGGGTCACGGGTGATTGCCAGGGTGTACCACAGGTCAGTCATGGAACCCCAGCCCCGCAGCGGTGCCACGTTGGGGTCTGCTGCCAGGTAATCTACCACGCCATCGCCAACCGTGCGCCGCACCAGCAGCGGCATATCATCAAATGTGGCGGCGAGCACGCTGGCATCTTCCGTGAGTGTGCCCGTGGCAATCGTGGTTTCGCCCTCCAGCGCGTCGTCTGCCGCAATGTACGCCGCCAGCGGGGACAACTCATCAATCGTCATGCTGTCGTCTGGCACCAGGGGCAGCAAGTTCGCAAAACCCGCCGCCGTTTGCTGCCAGCCCGGACCGCCTGTAACGATTAAATGCCCGCCACCGATCACCCATTCTTCCAGGGCAGCTTCCTGCTCTAGCGTCAGCCCACCCGTGTCCACATCTGTGAACGTCAACACGTTCACACTTTCCAGCGCGGCGGGGTGGTCGGGGATGCTAGCGACTTCCCAGTTTGCCTGCCGTGCCGTCATGCCCTCTGCCTGCGCTGCCGTCATGTCGATGGAGCCTGCGGCGGACTGCGTGACCACAACATAAAGCTGCTCAGTCGGTTGGATGGCGGTCATGGGCACGGTGCGGCTGGTTAGCACCAGTTCGTCCACCACGTCAATCAGTTCAACGCGAAGCTCCGTCACTGTGCCGCGTGCAGTAATGTGCAGCAAGTCCGTCTTGCGGGAGTTGGTTGGCAGGTCAATTGGCAGGCTGTATGTCCCCCCTACGCCGCGTGTTGTTTGCGGGCGCACAACCACCCGCGCATCAACCGGATCGCCGTTATTCGCAACCGTTACCTGCACTGGGAACCACTGGTCATCACGGAAGTAACCGTCGTATCCTGCTTCCACCTGCATTTCGATCAGCGCGGCACCATCCTGGGCGCGGGTGAGCGTCGTTGTTAAAGCGGTGAGCAGTACCAACAAGAGACCTACAGCAATCCGCTTGTGCATGGGTTGCTTTCCTCAAACACTGCCGAACATGGAATTAGAAATTTTATCACTAAGCGTATGACGAAAATAGCCATCAAATGTTATGGTTCAGGGCTTACGCATGAAGATTACGGATGAGTTGTAGTCGAAAGTCATCATTGA
>CAYVGI010000043.1:0-31998 GCA_964451095.1 uncultured Anaerolineaceae bacterium | reverse complement strand
AGTGGCGGAATTGGCAGACGCGCATGACTTAGGATCATGTCTCTTACGAGGTGAGGGTTCGAGTCCCTCCTTCCCCACCACCACCAGGCAGAGGCGCATCTAGCGCCTTTCGCTGCTTATTGGCTAACATCTACCTACACTTCCGCAGATACACTTCGGCAAGGAAATTCTCTTGAACGTCCAAACGGAAAAGCTCGATAACCACGTCGCTCGCCTAACGGTGGCAGTCGACGTTGCGCAACTAGAAAAAGCAAAGAAAAAGGCGGCTCGTAGGCTCGCCAAACACGTCAACATCCCTGGCTTCCGCAAAGGCAAGGCACCCTATCGCATTCTCGTTAACTATGTCGGCGAAGGTGCCATCATTGAGGAAGCGATTGAAGAACTCGGCAACGATGTTTACAAGAAGGCACTTGTTGAATCCAGGGTAGAGCCGTACACAATCGGTGAACTGGAAGACTTCAAGCTAGAGCCACAGCCCACCTTCGTATTCACGGTGCCCATGCAGCCGACGGTAGACATGGGCGACTACCGTAACGTTCGGGTTGACTATGAAGCGCCCGAAGTCGAAGACAAAGATGTGGACGACGCGCTGCGCCGCCTGCAAGAGGAACACGCGCTGGTAGAGCAAAGCCAGAGACCCGCACAAATGGGCGACCGTATCACGGCAGATGTCCATGGTTTCTTCACCAATGAGGACGAAGACGAGGCAGACGAAGAAACCGAGGATGACGCTGCTGATGCGGCAGAAGCACAGCAAGATGCTGAACCCGATGTGGATGAAGACGACGACGATTACGATGATGATGACGACCACGACGAAGACTTCCACAACGCCCCCATCCACCAGCACGAAGCTGTGTTGTACCTAGACGAAGACCGCGAGCCATTGCCAGGGTTTGCCGCCGCGCTCGTCGGCGCAGAAGAAGGCGGTACGGTCGAGTTCAAGCTAACCTACCCGGAAGACGAAGATCGCTATGGCGAGTTCTCCGGGCGTGAGGTGCGGTTCGTAATTGAGATAGACATGGTAGAAAATGTCACCTTGCCCGCACTCAACGATGACTTTGCCGCCCGCGTGACGGAAGAGGAAGAAGAGGAAAACGAAGACGAACCACTGACGCTGCTGCAACTGCGTGCCCGCCTGCGGGAGAACATCGAAAACGCCGCGAAGGAGCAGTACAGCTCTCAATATGTAGAACTGGTGATGGATGAGATGGTAGAAGTTGCCACATTTTCTTACCCAGAGGCGATGATTACCAACCAGATTGACGACATGCTAGAAAGCGCTGCACGGCGCTTCAATGTGAGCCTGGAAGACTACTTCCGGCTCACCCAGCAAGACCCTGAGGCTCTCCACGCAGATGAAAACTACCGCGAGAGCGCGAAAAAATATATTGAGCGCTCTCTGGTTATGCGCGGTGTGTTAGACGAAGAAGAACTGACCGTGACGGATAACCAGATTGAGGAGGAGATCAACCGTGTGCTCTCCCAATTCGGAGAACAAGCAGAAAGCTTCCGCTCCCTGTTCGACACGCCAGACATGCGCAACAATGTGACCAATAACCTGCTGGAACAGCAAATTACCGACCGCATCGTTGCGATTGGTAAGGGAGAGGCACCGCCCCCCCATCAAACCGCTGAACCTGCGGCTGAAGCGGCAGCGCCCACAGACAGTGAACCAACTGCCGAGGACGAAAGCGCCGCCGATGATGAACCCAGCGATACCCCAGCATCACCTGAACAAACAACGGCTACGACGCCTAGCACAGGCGACGCACAACACGAGGAGACAAACAACTAATGGACTTTCACAACATCGTTCCAATGGTCATCGAGCAGGGGAGCCGTGGCGAACGCGCCTACGACATCTACTCGCTGCTGCTTAAGGAGCGAATCATATTCATGGGTATGGGCATCAACGACCAGGTTGCAAACCTCGTCGTGGCACAGTTGCTCTTCCTAGACCGTGAAGACCCCGACCGCCAGATTCAAATGTACATCAACTCACCCGGTGGTGTAGTCTACTCTGGCATGGCAATCTACGACTCCATGCAGCAGATTTCTGCGCCCGTGAGCACCGTTGCCGTCGGCATCACCGCCAGCTTTGGCACTGTGCTGCTAACGGCAGGTGAGGACGGCTTGCGCTACGCACTGCCGAACGCAACAGTCCACATGCACCAGCCGCTGGGTGGCGCACAGGGGCAGGCGTCAGATATCGTCATCGCCGCCAACGAGATTATGCGGCTGAAGGAACGCCTAAACGGCATTTTCGTTCGACACACCGGGCAACCGCTGGAAAAGATTGAGCTAGACCTGGATCGTGACATATACTTGAGTGCACCCGAAGCTGTCGAATACGGCTTGATTGACGCAGTATTGGAGGTACCCCCGAAGGAGGCATAACCGATGGCAGACACACATCAGAGGTGTTCGTTCTGCGGCAGGGACTACAGTGAAGTTAACCGCATGATCGCCGGACCCAACGGCGTCTTCATCTGCGACAACTGCGTTGGTATTTGCCACCGCATCCTCTTCGAAGATGACACCGAAGAGGGCATGGATGTAACCGATTTCCACATTGATGAACTGCTCGCCCCCAAAGACATCATGACGCACCTGGACGAGTACGTTGTGGGGCAGGAGCACGCCAAGCGCGTGCTGAGCGTCGCCGTTTACAACCACTACAAGCGCATCAAAATGCGCGAGTCGGTTGGCTCCGATGTGGAACTGGAAAAGAGCAATATCCTGCTTATCGGTCCCACAGGCAGCGGCAAGACGCTGCTCGCACAGACGCTTGCCCGCATCCTTGACGTGCCGTTCTGCATCGCAGATGCGACCGCACTGACTGAGGCAGGCTACGTGGGCGAAGACGTGGAAAACATCCTGCTGCGCCTCATCCAGGCGGCAGACGGCGATATTGCCCGTGCAGAGCGTGGTATCATCTACATTGACGAGATCGACAAGATCGCCCGCAAGACGAATGCAAACCCGTCCATCACCCGCGATGTGTCCGGCGAGGGCGTACAGCAGGCGTTACTCAAGATCATTGAGGGCACACTTGCCAACGTGCCGCCGCAGGGCGGGCGTAAGCACCCCCACCAGGACTTTTTGCAGATCGACACCAGCAACATCCTGTTCATCTGCGGTGGCATGTTCGACGGCATCGTGGAGACAATCGGGCGCCGCGTGGGTACCAAGGGCGCGATTGGCTTCGGTGCCACGGGCAAGCGCACAGCGTTTGACCAAACCGCGCTGCTGCGTAAGGTCAACCCAGAAGATGTGATGCAGTTCGGGCTAATCCCAGAGCTGATCGGTCGCCTACCCGTGCTAGTGAGCGTGGAGCCACTGGACATGGACGCGCTGGTACGCATCCTCAACGAGCCGAAGAACTCGCTAGTCAAGCAGTACCGACAGTTGCTGGCGCTGGATAATGTGGAGTTGGTGTTTGAAGAGAGTGCGCTGGAGGCTGCCGCAGAAATGGCGCTTTCTCGTGGCACGGGCGCACGCGGGCTGCGCAGCATCATTGAAAGCTGCCTGCTCGATGTGATGTTCGAGACACCCGGACACACAGAAATCAGCCGCATTGTCGTCGATCGTGACGTTATTGAGGGCACACGCAAGCCGACGATCTACACCCAGGACGAAACCCGCCTGGAATGGGGTGAGGACGGCTCGCTGTACCCTGCCGCGTAACGGCGGACCACATCTACTACGACAAAACCCTCAGCGCTGTCCTGCCATGCAGAATGGCGCTTCTTGTTTAGCGGTTCACATCAACCACAACGCGCCCCTGAACCTCGCCCGCGAGGATGGACTCACACAGGGGCACAATGCCGGACAGCGGCTCAATACGCATAATCTTGTCCAGCTTGTCCGGCAGCATATCTAGCGCAAAGCGCTTCCACGCAGCAAGCCGTGCCTCCACAGGTGCCATCACTGAATCAATGCCGAACAGGGTCACGCTGCGCAGAATGAACGGCAGCACGGTTGTGTTCAGCGCGGTGCCACCCGCCAGCCCGTAGGATGCCACGCACCCACCGTACTGCATGGTGCTAAGCACGTATGCAAGTGTGTCTCCGCCGACACCATCAACGGCACCTGCCCACCTGCCGCTTGCCATCGGGCGCTCTGGTGCAGGCAAGCGCCCAATCACTTCACTCGCACCGAGTTCCTTGAGGTAATCTGCCAGGTGCGTGCGCCCGGTCGCCGCAACCACATTGAACCCCCAACTTGCCAGGATTGCCACGGCAACGCTGCCCGTGCCGCCGCTGGCACCTGTCACCAGCACGTCGCCTTTGTCTGGGGTTAACGCGCCATGTTCCTCTAGCGTGCGCACTGCCAGCATAGAGGTTAGCCCTGCGGTGCCGACCGCCATAGCGTGCTGCGGAGAAACACCGTCTGGCAGTGGCAGCAGCCAACCCGCTGGCACACGGGCGTACTGTGCGTAGCCGCCCCAGTGCTTTTCTCCCACACCCCACCCCGTCAGCACAACCTGATCGCCCGGGCTGTAATCATCGGAGTTGCAGTGTTCCACTGTGCCCACAAAGTCGATGCCTGGCACCATCGGGTACTGACGTACCACTTTGCCCTCGTTTAAGACCGCCAGCGCGTCCTTGTAGTTCAGGCTGGAATACTGAACACGCACCAGCACATCACCTGCGGGCAGGCTGTCCATTGGCAGTGATTCTTGCTCAGCGCTAACGGTCTTGTCGTCTTGTTGGCGCAGTACCAGTGCGTCGAACGTTCCATCTGGCATAGTGAGGTCGCTCCCTACGGCTGAGGCGTAAAAACATAGAATATCGGGTCGTACTCCGGCGTGCCATAGAATGGCTGCAACAGCGACAATTCGAGCGGTGTGGGGTCAATCGCGCGGGTGGGAGTGTCGAACGAGTCATCTGGTAGGGTAGGCAGGGCACAGTCCGGATCATCTAGTGTGACAGCGAGCCGCTCTACCCAGCCGAACCCGCTCTTGTACTGCACGCGGTACCACCCACCAGACGCAACAACGCCCATCACCTGCACTTCCGCCTCGTTGGGGAACTGCCCGTACAGCCGATTGCCCACAGAAGGACCCTGCCGGGCGTTCAGGTTCTCGCCGCTTTGGGTGATGACGGCGGCGGGGCAACCATCTAACACGCCTTCAATGTGCGCCGGGCTGAAGGGTTGCTGTCGCGCAGAAACAATATCAACGCTGCCGGGTGGCAGTTGCGCGACAATAGCGTCATTTGCGAAGATATCAGCAAATGTTGTATCGCCTTGTAGCCCACCGTTACCCTCTGCCAGCAGCAAAAATGTCTTGTTGTCGCCTTGTCCGCGCTTGACAAGCATATGGAGTGGTTCAGTCAAATTGGTAGCGCGGGCTGCGGTGCCCGGCGTGGCAATGCTGACATCAGTGAACGTCCCGCCGTCCGCCCGCAGGATGACCTCACCGCGTTCCAGGAACGAGGTAAGTAACACCCCGTCATTCTGTTGTTGCAGTTCCACAATTTTCCACTGCGCCTTAGGGGGCACCAGCAGTTGAGCGCTGTCAGCGAAATCAATCAATACCCGCCCGGTTTCATTGGTGCGGACGCGGTCGCCTTCGCCGAACGCCATCACAGCGCCCTCACCAACGCTAATCCACGCTTCGGTTTCGACGCGCCGTACCTCTGCGCCCGCCTGGGTGACCGTCAGCACGGCGGCGGCGGCGGTATTTTCTTGCGCACTTGCCACTGCCATTGGCAGGGCAAACAGCACCAGCACCAACAGATTTATACAGTTTCTGGGGCAGCAGGCAGTTCGACAAAGAAAGTGCTGCCCTGGTCGACTTCGCTTTCTACCCATATTTTGCCCTCGTGTGCTTCGACCACTGCCTTGACCAAGCTCAATCCTAAGCCTGTGCCCTTGATATGCTTCGTTTTCTCGGAGCGGACGCGGTAAAACTCTGTGAACAGATTGTCTTGAGCTTCTTTCGCCATGCCATAGCCGTTGTCTTCAACCTCTAAGCGCACCACGCCCGCACGCTTGCACAGCCGAACCTGGATTTGTCCGCCGTCTGGCGTGTACTTGATCGCGTTGCCCACTAAGTTGGACATCGCCTGCACCAACTGATTAAAATCCCCCCGGATGAGCAGCAGGTCATCTGGATAGCTGAGGTCAAGCGTCTGCGACTTGCTCTCTGCGTCGGGCTGGTGCCTTTCTACGACGTTCAGCACAACATTCGCCAGGCTCAGCGACTCCCGTTGGATGCGCCCGGCACGAATGTGTTCCAGGCTCAAAATCTCCGTGATGATGTTGTTCATCTCCTCAGCAGAGGTGACAATGCGCCCCAGCAGCAGCTTATTTTGCTCCGTGTCTTCGCTGGCGGGCAGGTCGTCCATCATCTCACTCAGCAGTTCACCATAGCCAATGATGCGCCCTAATGGATTCTTCAGGTCGTGCGACGCCATGCGGATCATGCGCGTTTTCAGTTGGCTCAGCTCCGCCAGCTCAGTGATGTCGCTGAGCGTCATTACCCAGCGCTGCCCGCCCGGAATGTGTGCCGCGTCTAGCTGATAGGTGCGCTGGTTCGCCTTGACCTCCTGACGGAAGGGGCGCTGTGCAAGGAGGTTTTCGCCAATTGTCTGCCACGTTTTCTCGTCGATGCTGCTTGCTTCAAGCGCGGCACTAATCGGCTGCCCGGTGAAGTCTTCCGCGCCCATGTTCAGCCACTGTGCAACAGACTCGTTGTAGCGCTGGATGTTGAGCGCGTCGTCCAGAACAATAATGCCCGCCGGAGACTCCGACAAGATACCCTGCAACAGTTGATTCTGGCTTTGCGTCTCCCCAAACAGGCGGGCATTTTCCAGGTTTGCGGCAAGCCGTTCCGCAAAGCGCTCTACCTGCTGGGATGCACGCTGTGCACCCAGGAACGGCGGTGGCTGCACGGCAAGCACTGCGGAAACCCGCCGCTGCCAGATGACGGGTACCGCTGCAACACCGTCATGCAAATAGGTTGCCTGTTTCTCCGCTGCGTGCACGCTGGAAGGCTGCAATGCCGGGTTACTGTTCCCCCATTCCTCTGCTGTCTCCAGCTTGCCCTTGGCGTTTGGCACAAAAATAGCACCCGTAGCTGCCCCCGTCATCGCTTTAAGGTCTTGGGCAACGAGTGGCAGGATGCGGGTCAAGTCCATTTGCTGCTCGGAGATTTGCAACATGCTTTGTAGCATCCCCTCCACGCGCTGGCGCTGGCGCACTTCGTCCGAAATCCTCACGCCAATGCTGATGATTAGCCCGAACAGCACGGTTAGCACAGGCGGCAACGGGTTGACCACAACCTGCTGCAAGCTAAAGCGCACCACTGAAGCGTACAGGAACCACCCGAACAGGATCAACAGCGCCACACCGATCATGCCGTGCCAACGAAACGGCGCCAGCAGCACCCCGGTAGACAGCCCCAACACAACAATCGTTAGCCCTTGTACCAGTCGGCTCTCCGGGCGCAGCGCCAAACCGGTGAGCAATGTCTCCACTGCGTTTGCGTTGATCTCCACGCCTGCCATAAGCTCGTTGCTGATGGGCGTTGGGCGCAAGTCCACCGCCCCGACGATGTCCATCAGCCCAACAAGCACCACTTTATCCGCAAAAGCAGACGGCGGGACGCGCCCTTCGTTCACGTCTGCCATAGAGTAGACGGCAAATGTGCCATTCTGCCCTGTCGACGGCTCTCCGAAGTAGTTCTGCAGCCAAAGCCCCCTGCTATCCAGCCACAGAGACTCGCTGTTCGGCAGCACAAACATGTTTTCTTCGTAGCGGACGACCTGAGGAACCAGACTGGCGGACACATTGAAGTACGCAAGGTAAGTTGCCAGCGGCAGCGACAGATGTCTGACGTTGTCCACCTCACCAGTGGTCATCTGGTGGCGGATGCTGCCGTTTGGGTCAGGGAAGGCGTTCACATAGGCGATGTGGGTTGCGTGCTGTGCCAGCGCGGGCAGTGGCATCAGCCCACCTATGAACTGAACAACAAAGTCTTCGGTCGCCGTCCCATCAATCCCTGCCATAGGCAGCACGACTCGTGTACCGTTTTCGGCAGCGCTCGCCAGGGCACTCGCCAATTCGTCGTCGCCCGTGCGCGGCTCTGCAAACAGGATGTCGAACGCGATCACCCGCGCCTCGTCTTCTGCCAGCCGACCCACAAGCTGCGCGTAGCGATCACGCGACCAATCCGGATAGGCACCGTACTCTGCGATGCTGTTTTCGTCGATGGCAACGATAACCACATCGCCGCTGGTCTGCTGGGGGACGTACAGCAGATTCGTCAGCCGCAGCCGCAGCCCGACGAACAGGTTTAGCGCCCACAGCAGCAGCACCAGCGCCGTGACGAGCGCACCCGTGAGCAGACCAAGTTGCAAGCGCCTCATGCCGCGCCCGCCTACCATACCACTCGCATCACTCATTGCTCATTTCACATTCCTCAAGAAGCGCCTTCGGCAGGTGCGGGCACTTCAGTTTCGGTTGCATCTGGGGTGGGGGCACCCGGTAGGTCTTCCAGTTGGATGTCATCGCCGAGGGACTCATAGCGCTCGGCGTCCTCCGGTCCGACATTACCCTCAAAAAGCCGCAACCCGGCGCAGTCTGCGACAACATTCGCGTCTGCTGCCAGCACCCAGCCGAACCCGCCCCGGAAGTCAATGCGATACCAATCGCCATTGGGCGTCACGCCTTTAACGTTTGTTACATCTGCCGGGTCAACTGTGCCCACACGCGGGAAATCTGTGCTGGGTCCCAGGCGCACGTTCAGGCGCACATCCCCCGGCGCAGACACGCTCACCGCGCAGCCGTCCAGCCCGGCGTCTAGCTGCTCAAATGTGTCCGCGCGGATCACATCGCTTAGCATCCCGCCGTCCTCTGAGCGCACACCAAACAACGGCGGTATGTTCTCGCTTTCGCCATCTGCTGCCGCGTCCACATTGCCCTCGGTCACCAGCATGGCGGAGCGACCATCCTCTTCCACACGCACGCGGAAGACCGTACCGCGTGCAACAAGCTCTGCGCCGGGGGTGGTTACATCGTAGCTAGAGGCAGCGTCTAGGGCACGCTCAATACGCTGCTGGGTTTGCCCGACAAGCACACTCACGGAGAGATTAAACGTGTCGTTGTCGCCGCTAAAGGCATCAATACGGTAGGTTGTGCTTGGCTCTAAGGTCGTCTCCACGCCATCCTGGAAGAATGTGATGGTTGCCCTTCCGGTTTCACTGGTGCGGATGGTATCTCCCACGCCGACGACCGCCTCTAGGCGAATCGGAATCCACTGCTCTGTGCCGACGCGCTGCATTTCCACCGTTTCGCTGTCAATCACCATGACCGCCGCCAGATCGGTTTGCGCAAGCACACGCAGCGGAATAATTGCCATGAATATAACAAGTAGCATCTTTCGCATCAAAAACCGCGCCTCTTCGTCTCGGAAACTGGAATCAAAGAAAGGTCTTGTTACTGCCCGTGAGTATAGTGCAAGGTGAGATGTAAAAAGCGTAAAAAATTGTAATTTTACGAAATGTTTGATAAACCGAACCTCAGCGGAACTGCACAGTGACTGACTGTGCTGGGAGCCTCGGTGTGCGTGCCGTCACGGTAGCAGTGCCCGGAGTTTGCCCCGCCTTCAGGTAGACGGCACCCTGCCCACCCGGCAGCACCAATGGGTTCTCGCCAATTAGTAAGGGCGCTGTGTGCTGCGCCCCTGCGTCCGACGGTGTGAATGCCAATTCAAATGTGACCGCCTGCTGTGCATAGGGCAGCGTATTGCCGAACGCATCGGTGATGCGAACTTTCAACGGGGTCATATCTGCGCCATCAGCATGTAGATCAGTAAAATCTGCCGTGAGCACAAGCTGCTTGGGCACACCGTCGCTGCTGATGTGCTGCTCTGCTACCTGTCCCCCGTTAATGTACCCAACAATCCGCAGTGCCCCAAATGCCTGCCCCCACATCATAATCATTTGCAGCCCGGTCACGTTAAATGGCGGGTGCGGTAGGTGCGGGTAGGTTTCACGGTCTGGGTAGAACCTGCCCAGGTGCTGTTCACCAAAATACACGTCGATTTCATCCACGTTGCTGTACACATGAATGGGGTCGTTGCCGCCCTCGCTGCGGTCACCCATTGTCCAGTGGGTTGCCGCCTGCAACACGACCTTCTGCGCCGGGTTTTGCTGGCTGGCGCACACTGCCGCCGCCCACTTTGGCATCCTGAAAATGTCCATTACGCCGTGATAGCAGATGCGGTCGCCGCTGCCGAACTCTTTGTGTGTGTTGTAATCAAACGCGCACCAGCCAATCGCGCCGCTCACACGCGGGTTGCCATACGCCAAGTTTTGGATGTGTGCGTGGCGGCGGGCATGTTCCATCTTGCGCTCCTCGCCGTCGAACGTTTTCGTCGGGAACATGTGCCCGTTGTACTCTGTGATGAGGTGCGGTGTTTGCTTGGGGTCTTCTACGCCATTTGAGAAGTCGTTGAAGCCGAACACATCCTCTAAGAACGAACTATCCTGGAAGTAACGCACGCCCGTTGTCGGGCGGGTGGGGTCGAGTTCGTGGGCGAGGGCGTTGGTTTTGCGATAAAAACTGTCGTCGTCCTGGCTCTCGTTGATGCGCACGCCCCACATAATAATGCTCGGGTGGTTACGATCTCGCTGGATCATTGCCTGCACATCGCGCAAGCTGATTGCCTGCCAGTCTTCGTCACCGATATGCTGCCAGCCGGGGATTTCCTCGAATACCAGCAGCCCGATTTCGTCGCAGCGGCGCAGAAAGTGCGGTGACTGCGGGTAGTGCGATGTGCGGACGATGTTGCAGCCCAGTTCGTATTTGATGATGTCCGCGTCCTGTGCCTGGAGCCGGGGCGGAGCCGCTGCACCAATGTAGGGGTAGGTCTGGTGGCGGTTCAAGCCGCGTAGCTGGATGCGCTCGCCGTTGAGGTAGAAAAGGTCGTCGCGGAATTCGACGTGCCGGAAGCCAAAATCTACAGTTAATTCATCAATCACCTGTTGACGGTTTGTTCGTAGCTGAACGGTTATCTTATATTGTTTGGGGTTCTGCAAATCCCAGTTTTGTATTTTACCTTTGAGGTGCTCATCACCTGACCAGAACTCTGTTTTGCGAGGTAAATTATCAAAGCCCTCAGAGCCAACCATACTATCCAGTGTATTCTCTTGAGTACGTTGTGTCTCTAAATCTGCATCCCATAAATCAACGGTTATTTCCCCTGAGAAATCTCCACTCAAATAAACAATAGTCCAAACTTCAGGATCAGACAGAATATTTTCTGTTTTAACAACAACGTCTTTGATATAAACAGGCTCCACCATACGCAGCGTCACATCCCGGTAGATGCCGCCGAACGTCAGGTAGTCCACCACATAGCCGAAGGGCGGCACGTCCGGGCGTTCGGTGCTGTCCAGGTGAACCGTGACCACGTTTTCACCGTTCTCTACAATCACATCCGTCACATCAAACGAAAACGGGGTATAGCCCCCGGCATTCACACCCACCTGCTTTCCATTCACGTACACGGTCGTCACCAACATCGCCCCGTCAAAATCCAAAAACACGCGGCGACCGTTGCGTGGCTCCGGCAGCGTGAAGCGCTTGCGGTACGTGCTGATGAACTGATAATCGGCGTTATCAAAGTTGTGGTGCGGCAGCGTGATGTTGGTGTGAGGCAGGGTCACGGGTTCAAACGCGCTGTCCGGTGCGTCCAGCGGGAGTTGTTCCGGTGCAAACAGCCAGCCATGGTTAAACGGGATTTCTGTACGCAAGGTGGTGCCCTTCTTAGCGCGTAGCGAATACCGTAGAGCGTAACGCGAATGGAGGAACGCGCAAGGGCGAACTGTTGCCGCGCTGCTTCTCAACGGCGCATTAACCCAATTCCAGCGGCAGAGCAATGTTTTGCCCACACTGACCGCAGGCGCACCCCACGCTTTTTTGGTAGAATGCGCGAATGAGTGTTTGTTAAATTTGTGAAGACCCTCAATGCTACTTAGACTGTATCGCGTTACAGATAAACTCGGTGTTGTAATCCTCAAGCTGTTTGTTGGTGTAACAGACTACCTGCTCGAAGGCGTTCACATCCTGGTGGGCGGCTTGCGCGGCAGTACATTCGGTGTGTTTGGCGTGCTGGGGCGCGTGTTCACCGTGCTGGGGCGCTGGCTACGCCGCCTGGGCATGTGGCTGTGGCGCTTGCTCAGTGTGATCTTCCGGCGTACGGGGCGCATTGCGGCACAGGGTGCCCGTGCCGGTGCTACAACCGCACAGAAAGCAATGGCACAGCGTGCCCAACGCAGCACTACCCGCACCCGCGCTAACGCCACTGCTGCTCCACAAACCGCCCCGGCGGTGGAAGTCATCAAAGAGGTGGGCGTGGTAGAAGACCCACTGCGCGTGCAAAACCGCACCCTGAGCATGGTCGTTGTGCTAATGGGCTTTGTGCTGGTCGGCGCGATTATCTGGGCAACATCGGCATCGCGCAGCCCCGCGCCGGGTGCAGCGGTTGCCAGCGCGGGCGGCGATGTGGACGTGAGCTTTGCCGCTGATGTCGCGCCTTCCCCGACGATTGACTCGATTGTGAACACCCCCGTGCCCACTGCCACGGCAATCCCGGCAGTGCTAGAAGTGCGCGGCAGCATCGCGTATGTGGCGCGGGAAAACGGGCAGCAGAACATCTGGGTTGTGGAGGTGGGCAGCACCAACCCCGTCCGCCTAACGGACGACCCGGAGGACGAGCGCGACCCGGCGTGGTCACCGGATGGGCGGCAGCTTGCATACGCGGCACGGCGCGACGGCAACTGGGAAATCTACGTGTACGATATGCTCACAGAGCAGACGACCCGCCTGACATATGACCTCGCATTCCAGGCAAACCCCGCATGGTCGCCGGATGGCACGTTCATCGTCTACGAGAGCTACCAGGGCAACAACCTTGACTTGTACGTCGTGCCTGTGGACGGCAGCGAGTTGCCCATCCGCCTGACGGACAACCCCGCGCCTGATCTTTCGCCGGATTGGTCGCCAGATGGACGGCGCATTGCGTTTTCGTCCTGGCGCACAGGCAACCAGGAGATCTTTGTCATCTCATTGGACGACCCGCGTGATGAGGCAGCAGTCAACCTGACGAACACGCCAGAGCGTCACGAAGACTTCCCGGTGTGGTCGCCGGAGAACGGCGAATTGGTGGCATTTAGCGCGTTAGATGAAGGCATCGAGAAAGTGTTCGTCAAGCCAGCAGACGACCCCAGCGCCGTCGCACAGGTGCTAGAGCGCGGGCGGATGCCTGCCTGGGCACCCGACGGTACCAGCCTCGTATTTGCTGTGGATTCCAGCGATAGCACACACCTTGTCGCCGCGCCGTTTGCGCAGGCGGGCGTCGCAACGGAGATCATTCCGGTGTTCCGTGGCTCGTCTAACCCAACATGGACGGGCGCACCGCTGCCGGCGTCGCTGGCGAGCGTAAACAATGTAGGCGCTGCCCCCGCACCGATTAACCTGCTCTATGAAGAGCAAGTCGTTGAGTTTGAGTCCGACCCGCCCTTCCGCCTGGATACACTGGTGGATGTAGAAGCGCCCAATGCCGTGCTCAGTGACCGCGTGAACGACTCGTTCAATGCCATGCGTGAGCAGGTGAACGAACACATCGGCTACGATTTCTTCGGGGAACTGGAAGATGCCTTCTGGCGCATTGACCGTCCGCCGCAGCCCGGCGAAGAACGCCGCAACTGGCACATGACCGGACGCGCGTTTGCCATCAACCGCAACGCTATTGCGGGCTTCCCACCACCCGTGGAGGTGGTGCGCGAAGACCTGGGCGTGAACACGTACTGGCGAGTGTTCGTGCGCGTTTCCGATAGTACCCAGAACGGGCAGCTTGGCGAGCCGCTGCGTCATATGCCGTGGGACTTTGCCAGCCGCAACCAGGGTGACATCGAAGCGTATGACCAGGGCGGTCGCCTGCGTGACGAGATGCCAGAGGGCTACTACGTTGACCTAACACAGCTTGCAGCAGACTTCGGCTGGGATCGAATGCCCGCCGGGCGCGATTGGCGTGCTAACTTCAACAGCACCAACTACTGGATGTTCCGTAAAGGTGAGGGGCTTTCCTGGTACGAGGCGATGCGCGAGCTGTACACCGAAGCACAGCTAGGCGGCTTTGCGCCCTCGCCCACCCCTGTTCCGTCAGCACCAGAGAGCAACCCGATCATCGACGATAACCAGTCCGAAAGCTAGGGAACACTTAAATATATGGGACGTGGCGCAGCAGGGATCGTATCGGGGCTTCTGGTGGTTTTGGCGCTGGTGGGTTTTGTGGCGATTTTGTACCGGAACAGCGAAGAGGCACCCGAACTCGTTGTTATCGTGCCGACGCAGGTGCCACCAACAGACAACCCGGAAGCATGGCAGGACTTACTACGAGAGGGTTTTGGCGGCAATAGCACGCCGCTACCAACCATTGCCCTGCCCACACAGCAGTTTTTGGCGCCCACCCTGCCCGCACTCGCGGAGCAGCAGGACGATGACGCGGTGCCCATTCAGCCGGCAACCGTCGGGGTGCGCCCCACGGAAGCGTTCAGCTTTGGCGTGACGCCTACCCCGCCGCCGGACGACACGCAAACCGCCACGCCTGCGGGCACGCCTACCGCACTAGGAGAGCGCAGCAGCAGCAACAACAATGCGCCTGTCGTCGGGGACATCCCAGCGTTTACAGAGCAGCCCGTCGGGTTGGCGACGAAGATTTGGCAGCCACCGCCACTCGTGCCGCCCATCTCGCGTGATCCGCTGGGGCGTGACCACTACTGGCTGTCCCGCCCCGTGGATTCTGACGCGACCAACTATGGTTTGTTTTACTATCCCTATGGCTCCGACGGACCCATCGGAGAAAGCCCGTGGCGTGTGCACCACGGCATTGACATGCCTAACCCCATCGGTGAGACGGTGCGTGCTGCCGGACCAGGCAAGGTGATTTGGGCGGCGGATACACTGGTGGAAAACATCGAAAACGTCGCCAGCTTCCAAAACTCGCCCGCCTACGGCAACGTGGTCATGATTGAGCACGACTTTGGCTACAAGGGCGAACCGATTTACACGCTCTATGCACACCTTTCTGCGGTGCTGGTGCGGCAGGGGCAATTCATAGACCGTGGTGATGTCATCGGGCTGGTGGGCAACACGGGGCGCGTGAGCGGCTCTCACGTCCACTTTGAGGTGCGTATGGGCGGCGACCGCTATGCGAACACGTATAACCCTGTACTGTGGATGGTGCCGTATGTGGGGCACGGTGTCATTGCAGGGATCGTCGCAGACGAAGACGGCAAGATACTACAAGACCAGGACATTACGCTGCGCCGCTGGTCTACCGGGCTAATCGAAGACACCACCACCTCATACATCTTCCAGAACACCCCCTCAGACATCAATTCAGACCCTGCCTGGAATGAGAACTTCGTCTTCGCAGATGTACCGGTGGGGCGCTATGAGTTAATTACGCTAATCGACAGTGAACGCATTTCCAAAATCATTGACGTGCAGGAGGGCACCACCACGTTTGTAGACCTAAGCCCGGAGGAACCAGCCACGCCGCTGCCGTCGCCCACACCAACGGAAACGTCAACACCACCGTTCATCACCACACCATTGCAGTCTGCTATTTCGCCGTAGGGTCAGCGTACATAGCACAAGCGGTGGGGATAGGCTACACTTGCTGCGAGATTACACGAATTGTACACACGGAGGATTCTCCATGTTTAGACGGGTATCGCAGCAGGTGATGCTAGCCGCATTGACGATCATGCTGCTGGCATTCGCGCTGTCATCACTGGCACAGGGGGATCGCACACTGACCCCCGGTATTTCGCTAGACAGCGAACTGAGTGAGGATGGGCTGGCGCAAGTGTTCACATACGAAGGCAACGAGGGCGAAATTATCAAGCTCACCCTCATCTCGGCAGATGGCTTGGCACTCGGCATTTTGATGACCGATGCCACGGGTGAACCCATCGCCCAGGTTACAGATGCAGAGGGCAACGGCTTTTTAGTGCTAGATAACGTCGGCCCGCTGGTAACAGAAACCTACTACGTCACCGTGTTCCCGCTTGCAGTTGCCGACCTACCCACGACCGGGGAATTCTCTATTTCGCTGGCGCTCTCTAATGAAACCGCCGCCGAGGTCGTTGGCACGGCTCCGCCGACTGATGCGCTAGACGTTGAAACTGCACTCGCCGCGACCGAGGAGGCTCCTGTAACCGAAACTGAGGACACGACAGCACTTGACTCCGATGCAGTTGTCGGTGAGGTGACGGAAGGGCAGGTTGCCACAACAGAGGGTATTCAAGTAGGACTCACTTGGAACGCAACGTCAGACTTCAACCTTGAGGTGCGTGACCCCACAGGGGGTTCGCTCTTTTGGGATAGCACGACCGTAGACAGCGGGGGCGTGTTTGAAACTGTAAATGCCAACGGCTTCTGCGAGACCTTTACCGCAAACGCCCCTACGGAATCTGTTAGTTGGGACTCCGGCATCGTTCCGGCGGGCACCTATGAAATTCTGGTCTTCTATGTGCAGGACTGTGAGGCAAACGGTGCGGTCAACTTTGACATTACCAGCGCTGTAGACGGCGTGGGGCTAACGCCCATCAGCGGAACGCTGCTGCAAGGGCAGGTCTTCATCGCCAGCTTTGTAGTCAGCGAGGATGGCTCTGTAACTGTGCGCGAGAACGGCGTTGACCAGAGCGGTTTGCCCGCTGCTGGGTCGGAGTTGGTGGCAAGCGCGGTGCCGATTACGGTCGGCAGGCCCGTCAACGGCATCATCTCGAATGATGACCCCTTCCAGTCTTACGCCTTCGACGCCAATACGGGCGATGTCATCACAGCAGCCTTGACGGCGACATCGGGCAGCCTGGACACATACCTGTTCATGCTGGACGCGGCAGGTGCAATCATTGCCGAGAACGACGATGTGGGCAACAACGGCGAGAACCTCAACAGCGAGATCCCCAACTTCGTTATACCATCCACAGGCACATTCACACTGGTCGCCTCACGCTATGGACAAACGCTGGGGGGTACTGAAGGCGCATACACCCTCTCGGTTACGGAGTCCGCAGGCGATGTGAATGTAGCAAGCGGACCTGACCTCGGTGTAGATGTGCCTGACGGCATTATCGAGGTGAGCTTGCAGTGGGGCACGAGTGCGGACTTGCAACTGTTGGTGCGCGACCCTGCTGGTGATGCTGTCTTCGACGATTCCCCTGCGATTGCCAGCGGTGGGCAGCTTATCTTGAATGGTAACGCCAACTGCGATATAGATAACGAGCCTTCGTACACGATCTGGCCTGCTGGGCAGCGCGTGCGCCCCGGCACCTACGAGATTGATGTGTGGTACCAGAACGAATGTGGTGACACGACACCTGCCAGCGCAACACTGACGGTTGCCATTGCGCAGGAAGTCATCATTGAAGATGTGTTCACGCCGATATTCGACGAGCACTATATCACCACGTTTACGATTAACGTGGACGGCTCCGTCGTGCGCGGACCGGGCGGCATTGCGGGCGGCAGCGAGACAATTGACTACACCGCCGACCTTGCCAGTGCGCCCCCGCTCACCGCGAACATCCCGGTAACGGGCAACATCGCAGACGCTAACCGCTTCGATGTGTACACATTTGACGGTACAGCAAACGAAGTCGTGAGCATCCGCATGGAGGCAACCGCTGGCACACTAGACACCCTGCTGTTCCTACTGGGCCCGACAGGTATTGAACTGGCATCCAATGACGACATCGTACCGGGTGAAAACCGTAACTCACTCATCTCCGAGTTCACACTGCCACAAAGCGGGCAGTACATTGTGCTGGCAACACACTACGGTACCATCTTCGGCGGCACCAACGGCGTGTACACGCTAACGCTTTCGCGCTAGCCCCATGTGGGGCGCATCCCCGGCGCAGATGTGTCGGGGATGGCTTCGGTACTCGCCACCTATCCAGGCAAGATGCGTGTACCTGCCTCGTTTTCCAGTGCCCGCAGCAGGTTAGGCGGGTTGGTGATAATCGCAACCGGACCGCCGTTCTGCACGAACCGTGTTGCCGCCTTAATCTTCGGTAGCATACTGCCCACACCAAAATGCCCCTCGTCCATGTATTGCTGTGCCTCGATTAGCGTCATGCTGGCAAGCTGCTTTTCCTCCGGTGTGTTGAAGTTGAGGCACACCTTCTCTACCCCGGTGGAAATTATGAACACATCGGCACGCAGCAATTCTGCCAATAGGCTACTTGCGAGGTCTTTATCGACTACTGCTGGCACACCGCGTAAACTGCCGTGCTCGTTGCGGACGACCGGAATGCCGCCCCCGCCCGACGCAATCACGATGTAACCGGACATCATCAAGTCGTGGATGGGGCTAATCTCGTGGATTGTCTCCGGCATCGGGGAGGCGACCACCCTACGCCAGCCGCGCCCGGCGTCCTCCATCACATGCCAGCCCTCTGCCTCGAACTTTCGCGCCTCCTCCTCACTCATAAAGCCTCCGATAGGCTTGGTGGGATTCTTAAACGCCGGGTCATCCGGGTTCACGCGTACCTGCGTGACAATGCTAATCACCGTGCGGGCAATGCCATAACGCCGCAGCGAGTTATCAAGGGCTTGTTGCAGCATGTAGCCGATGCTGCCCTGGGTATCGGCGACAATCAAATCCAGCGGCACATCGTGGATGCCCTGCTTGGCGGCGATTTCCCCGCGCCGCAGGATGTAGCCCACTTGCGGTCCGTTGCCGTGGGTAATCACCACCCGCCATCCCTCGGCAATCATCTCCGCAATACGGTCGGTGGTTCCGCGTGCAGCCGCCCACTGCCGCGCGATGCCGGGGTTTTCGGGGTCTTGTATGAGGGAATTGCCGCCAATCGCCACGACGGCGAGCTTACTCTGTTTCATGGTGTGTGTCTTTCTGTGAAACTTGGTTTGCTGCGCTTAATCATAGCGCCTAACTGCCACACCCGGAAAATGCAAAATCGCGTCTTGTCTTACCCAAGCAAGGTGAATTCTAGCGGCGGCGGGTCATCGTCAGTGTTAACTTAGAATCCCCTTACGTTGTTTGACACGACGCTGGCGGCGGCATAGACTGTTCTATGAAGGAGCGTACTCGTGCATCTTGTAGCTTCTACCACGACATGCTCCACCACTCATCGCACAGGCAACCACATCAAAGACATTATCATGAACCTGCAATCTGCCGCACGCATAACCGACGGGCTCGAACACTTCTGGGAAAATGTTGTCATGCGCAAGTACGCTGGCAACATACTGGTCATTACCTATCTGGTCATGATTGGTGTGATTGAGCTGAACCGCCAGGGTATTCTGCCCGCTCGCCTGGAAACACTTCTGCCAGATAGCCACTTCTTTGCTGTGGAGTTTACGTTCACGCTGCTGCTGATTACAGAGGTCATTAGCCTGGTCTTCGGGCTAACCCATTCGTTCTCGCGTTCTGTTGGCATCCAGCTAGAGATCCTGTCGCTCATTCTCATCCGAGACACGTTCAAAAAGTTTACTGAATTTGCGGAGCCGCTGGAGTGGGAGAGCGTGCAAGGAAGTATCTTGGACATGGGTGCAGAGGCGGCAGGTTCCCTGCTTATCTTCGTCATCATTGGGGTGTACTATCGCATCCAAAAGAGCAGGGCAATCACCAACGACGAAAAAGAGCAGGATACCTTCATCGCCTACAAAAAGCTGATCTCCCTGGGACTGCTTATCACGTTCACCACCATCGGTCTGGTTGACGCATACCGGGCAATCGTGGGCTTAGAGATATATCCGTTCTTTGAAACGTTCTATACCATCCTCATCTTCACAGACGTGCTGATGGTGCTGCTATCGCTGCGCTTTAGCGTGAGCTATGCAGTCACGTTCCGCAATTTCGGCTATTCCCTGGTGACGGTGTTCATCCGGCTGGCGCTCATCGCGCCGATTCCCATCAACGTGGGCATTGGCATCATGACATCGCTGTTCGCCCTTTTACTGGCGGTGGCATACAACGTGCTGGGCGACGACATTCGCCGCAACACCCATCACGCAGAAACGCACCCCACCCACGAGGAAAGCACCACCTACGCCGCAGAAGCAGCAGACTAAGCTCACGGGCGTGTTAAGGTTCCTCAGTTGCCACGGGCGCTTCTTCCGTAACCGGGGCGGGCACAATCTCGCCCGCCTCCACGCCTAGCGGTACTTCATCCTGTGGGGCGAATGTGTGGTCTGCAATCCAGTCTGCCTCCGCTTCTGGAGAGAGCAGCAGTTGCTCCACGATAACCTCAAGCCGTACCGCGCCAAACTGCTCCGTCAGGTGATCTTGTGCAGCGACAATTGCCTCCTGGGAAATCTCGTTGGGGGTGCGCAGCGTCGTGGTCACCATCACTGGATCCCGCTCAATCACTTCTAGCCCCATTACCTGCACAGGCGTAAACAACTGCCGTATTTCCTGTTCGATGGATTGTGCGAGGTTCGCACGCTCCGTCGTTGCCAGCACTGCGTAAACAGTTGACAGTGTGATGGCGACAAAAATCAGGAGCGAGATGTAAGCACGTCGGCGCACGGAGGTAGCGTCTGGGCGCAACCCCACCCACACGAACACCAGTGACGCGATAAACACGATGCTGAAGATGTTCGTTAGGAACAGCAGCATTGCCCCCAGTGCGAGCCGCCACTCTCCAAATGCCAACTGTAAGCCAAACGTGCAAATTGGCGGTACCAGCGCGGCAGCGATTGCCACACCTGCCAGTGCCGCTGGGATGTCTTTGCGAACGGTCGCGTAGCTGCCGACTATACCCGAGGCGAGTGCCACGAACGCATCCAGCAACGTAGGGCTAACACGAGACATCATCTCACTTGTCGGTGTTTCCAATGGAACAATTACCCCGATTGTGATGCTGACCAGAGACGCAATCACCACACCGATCACCACAGACAGGCTTGCCCGCCGGGTGAGATCTAGCCGGGCAGTGCTGAGCCCCAGCCCGAACGCATTCAGCGGCGACATGAGCGGTGCGACGAGCATTGCCCCGATAACGACGGCGGCACTGTTGAGAAGGAGACCCAGTGATGCCAATGTTGCAGAAATCAACATCAACACCACGTAGTCCAGGTCAGTCCCAGAGTTGCTGTACGCGTCCCACACGACTTGCTCTTGCTCAATGTCGGTGAGCTGTGGGCGCAGCCAGCTAAACACGCGGCGCATGAGCCGTTGCCGCGCTGTGACCACTTCAGTAGACCGCACTGCGAGGAGTACCGGACCCGGTGCTTTATCCAGCAGGTCGCGCATGTTCTTTTGCTCACCGCTCAGCCAGCGCTCAAACTCTGAGCGACGCGAGAAGCCCATGACCACAAGGTGATCCTCGTCAACACGAGAGAGAATCGCGGCGGCGGGGTCGTGTGCCTGTATGGGCACGCCCTTTACCACACCTCGCCCCGGCACACCGTCCAGCGTCTCCTCAATCCGCGCCCGCCCCTCGTAGGCAGGGCGACCGCTGCTGTAGACGTGTACTGCCTCTACAGGGCAGTGCTTCTGCGAGTTGGCGAATAGAATGCCCATCCGCACCGCCATCCGAGATGCGGGACTGCCATCGACAGGCACAACAATACGGTTAAAGCTAGGTGAGACGGAATAGCGATACACGAGCACATCGCACGGCGCGGCGCTCATCACCGCCTGTGCAACCGACCCCAGCACCACGCTCCCAACAGACGATTTTTGCACACCCAGGATAATCAGTTCTGCGCCGCTCTCACGTGCTTGGTCGAGAATACCGCGTGCGATATTCATCGCCGTGCGGGTCACAAACTCCAGCACGATATGCGGTTGCTCTTTCTCCGGGTTTTTTGGTTTTTGGGCAGGTTCTTCGGTGTCGTCCTGCCGGTCCGCATCCGCGTCCTCTGCATCCAGTGGCTCCGCCTGTGCCTTTGGTTTTGGCTTACGCGCCTCTACGATCTCCTCAAGCGTGTCCAGCCGTTCCCGGTTAACCTCGGCGTCGCTGTCACTCAGGGTGACTGCTAGCGCGATAATACGCCCACCGTCACGCTGCACAATCGCATGGGCAAGCGTCAACAGTTCCGGCGCGGTTTTGGGGTTAGCAATGGGCACCACCACGGTATGTGCGTAGTCTGGCACCTTTTTCTCGGTGTTTTCTGCTTTGGTGGCAGCAGGATTTAGGGTAGGTAACTCTACCAAGCCAGCGACCTTTCACGCTTCGCAAATGATGACTTAAGCATAGTTTTTCTAACGTGCGGCGTCAATCAACGTGCACGGGCGTCTCATCTTATGGCAGGGGGGGTGCCATCACCCCCAGATGATTCGCTATCGGGCGTTGCCTGCCCGGCAGACGAGTGTGTATGGGGCTGTTCAGGGTTGTTGGTCGATCGGTGTCATCTGTTGCCATCACCAGCGTGGACGACCCACCACCATCTAAATTGAGCGCATCGTGGGCACCATATTCCAGCAGGAAGCTGGCTAGCTCCCCCAACGTCGCGCCCTCGCTGTAATTCGGCTGACGCCCATCAACGACCATAAGCAACAATGTGTTACCGTCCTCGGTGAGCGCAACAGCGGTGCGCGGGTGTGCCTTGGTGAAGTAACTCACCTCGCCACGGGGCACGGCACGCCCATCGCGCAGCAGCATAAAGTTGCCGGAAATCGCGTGGTATACCCCGCTCTCAGGAGGCTGCTTGCCGATTGTGGCGGTGTTGCCCGCCGTGATGAACAGAGTATAGATGTTGTCAACGCTGGTGTAATTTTCCGCAGCGACCTCCCCGGCAGAGACAGTTAACCCGCGTGCGTTTACCCCATCCCCAACCCTGGGATAGAAGTCCCACGGCGTGCGAGCGTACCATGGTGTGAAGAAATCGCCATTAATCGCAACCGCCACATCGTACTCTACCGTGAACTGTGAGACGGTACGTGCACTGTAGGTGTAATCGGGAATGTCGTCCTTCGGTGTAACCAGGAATTCTAAGCCCGCCGTCGTCAGGTCAATCTCAACCACATGAATGACGCGGGGGCGTGGCTCCTGGCGCACATCACGGGTATACGTGACACCTTCGAACAGGGGACGCCGGGTAATCTCTGTTGGCTGCGAGCGATTGGTATACCAAACCATATACAGCCCAAACCCGACCAAAACCGTGAGCAGGGTGATGCCCAGCCCAAGGAGCACACGCCGAATGATTTTCCACATGTTAACTGGTCTCCCTAGAACCTGTTTCAGTTTGGGGCAGCGGTGTAGTGCCCATGTATGACCCACCCGTATATTAGGAAAGTCTATGTGCTGCCCGCGCCTGTCTCAGCAAAGTCTCACAGGATTGCCCTACATGCAGCAAACACAGCGCATATAATGCAACCCGTGACGCCCTAGCGCGTAGAACAAGAGTAAAACAAAAACCCAAAACATGAGCAAAGGGATCAAGACTGTGCGACGACTGTCAACGATGCTCACACTGCTAGGCGGGGTGCTCCTGGCGGCATGTGGTACCAATACCAGCGACCTACCAGACCCCATCGAAACGTTAAACGCAGCGGCAGTGTACTTCAACGAGGCAGAAACGTTCAAAATTGAGGTGCTGCAAGAGGGCGCCACCTACTACATAGACACAGACGTGACCGAGGGTGCCCTTGCCTTCCAGCGGGCGACTATCCGCTACCAAGCACCGGACACACTCCAGGGTGAGGTGCGTGGATCGGTGTTTGGTGCGCCGTTCCCGTTTGGGATTTTGGCACGCGGCGAAAAGCAGTGGACACGCCTGCCCGCCATCGGTTGGAGTGACGCCTATGTGTTTGCGCCCGGCTTCGACCCGCAAGACCTTATCGCGGAGGAGAGCGGTTTCCAGGCAGCGCTGGGTGCACTCAATGAAATCGAGATGGCAGGCGCAGAGAGCCTGAACGGTGTGCCCGTCTATCGCATGACCGGGCGTGCCAGCGGGCAGGCAGTAGAAGACCTGCTGGTGGGGCTGATTGATGCCGGGGACGAGGTGTTCGTGGACGTTTATGTGCGCCGGGACGATAACCTACCCATTCGCCTGGAGATTATAATGCCAGGGACGGAGACCGAAGAGGAACCCGAACCCACCAAGTGGATTGTGGAAGTGTACGACTTCGATGTGCCGGTGACGATTGACGGTCCGACATTGGAGGATGCAGCAAACGACACAACTGAGCCAACCGTCATCGCAACAGAAGAAGCGCAATAACGCCGACCCGTTCACAACAGCTTGACCGCAAACAACGGACAACCCATGACTGAAAACGCAAAAAACAAGACTGTAAACCCGTGGCTGGTAATTGCCTTCATTGCGATTCCGGTGTTTGTAGGCAGCCTGGATCTCACGGTGGTATCGGCATTTCTGCCGGAGCTTATCCTGGAACTGAACCTGCCGCTGCAAACCTACACCGATGACACGTCATGGGTGCTCAGCGGCTACCTGCTGGCGTACACCGTCAGCCTCACGTTTACCGGGCGCCTAAGCGACCTTGTTGGGCGGCGGGCAGTGTACGTCGGTTGCTTGTTGATCTTCATTTTGGGTAGTGTGTTGGTCGCCACAGCGCAAGGTGCCCCCTCAGACTTCATCAACAACATGATGCGCCGCTTCGGGCAACGCCCAGACCCCGCCGTGGTCGATCTGATCGCGGTGATCTTCGGGCGGGTGGTGCAGGCACTGGGTGCGGGCGGGTTGGTGCCTGTCAGCCTCGCGCTGGTGAGCGATATGTTCCCGCCAGAGCGCCGCGCCCAACCGCTGGGGCTGATTGGTGCGCTGGATACGCTCGGGTGGGTGCTGGGGCACCTGTATGGCGGGCTGTTCCTGCAAATTCCTGTACCCATTGAATTTGCACGCAGCATCGGGCAAAGCGTGACGCCGCTGGCAAACAACCCGGAAATGGCAGGGCTACCGTGGCAGGGCTTGTTCTGGATGAATGTGCCGCTGACTATCCTCGCACTGGTGATGGTGCTGTACGGGCTGCGCAATGTAGAAATGCAGCGCAGCGGCGGTCGGTTCGATTACCTGGGCACCGCGCTGCTGGTCGGTGGACTCACGGCGTTAAACGTTGGGCTGGGCGCAAACATTGACGTGGGCGGCGCAACCAACTTCGATCAGGTCAACACGCTGCCCCCAAACTGGCAATACTGGGTAACGGGGGCGGTGGTCGCGTTTGTGCTGTTTGGCATCGTAGAACACTACGTCAAAGACCCACTCATCCCGCCGAAGCTGTTCCGGCGGCGGGCGTTTAACGCGGGTGCCCTCACAAATGTATTCGTCGGCTTCTGCCTCATGATCGGCTTGGTTGCCGTGCCCATTCTGGTTAACGTACGGCAGGAAAGCCCTGACGACATCCGAGGGGCGGCACTGGCAGTGGGGCTGTTACTGAGTGCGCTCACGGTGCCGATGGCGCTGGCAACCGTGCCCGGCGGCTGGCTCAGCGACCGCATCGGCTACCGCGCTACCACCATCATCGGCATGGTGATGGCAATGGTCGGTTTTGGGTTCATGTGGCAAACGTGGGAGCTTAGCATCAGCGACACAAACATTACCTGGCAGATGGCACTCATTGGGGTGGGCATCGGGCTGACGTTTGCGCCCATCAGCGCCAGCGTAATTAACGCGGCAGACGACCGCGACCGGGGGATTGCGTCTGCGCTGGTGTTGGTGCTGCGCCTGGTAGGGATGACGCTCGCCGTTACGCTGCTGTCGTCCTATGCACTGGGCGAGGTAAACCGCCGCGCAGAGCAGGTTCTCGGTCCGGAGGCAGCGGCGGACATCTTCGCTTATGCCGCAACCTACGCCGAGATCACCGTGGATGTGCTGGCACAACTCGGACTCATCGGCTTGGTTGTTGCGGGTGTTGCGATCATCCCGGCGGGTTTCCTCGGCGGGCGGGATGCCACCGCACAGGCGACGAGCCGAACTGAGGGGGCAATCCACGCGCCTGGAGACTAGCGGCGAACCTGCCCTTACGATTAACGGGTATTTGCAGTATGCTTAAGCGCTGTCACGTTCCGAGAGTAACAATAATAGCCAAGTCGACGAGGTAATCCGACCCATGCCGAACAAGCGTAAGATCACCCAAAAGAAGCCGCTTTACGGGAACAACCGCCCCTTCTCATTGAAGGCATCTCGTAAGCGCCAAGACCCGAACCTGCAATGGAAGCGCATCTTCGTGCCAGAGCTTGGACGTACCGTGCGCGTGAAAATCTCCACCAAAGAGATGAAGACCATCGACCGGATCGGGCTGAAGAAGTTCCTGGAGCGCCAGGGGCGCACACTGGAAAGCGTTGTGCGCTAGTCCTCGGGGGCGCACACAGCGCCTCCACTATACATCCTTCACATTTATCTTCTTCACTTGCCAAACGCGTGAAAGTTTGAAAGATCACACGCACAAACGGCAACAAAACCCCACTTCCATTGTATAATGATGCCTAATCTATTACACAACCGTTGAGGGGTGTTGTAATGTCCCAGGAGAACGGGTCGAACCCGGCTGCCCCGCTGCAAGACCTAGCAGAACTCAAAGCACAAACACGCGAAGTTGCCGACAAGCTGCGCAAACAGGATGAAGTCCTGCGCACCCGTGGTATGAAGTTACCCCCCGGCGTGACCGATAGCCTGAGTGAAGTCATCCAGAGCATCGCCACGATGGAGAAACTGCTCGGCGGCGACCTTATCGAGCTTGGGCAGTTGCGGGCGCTCACAGCAACAGGCGCGATGATTAACTCGACGCTGGACTTGGACGGTTTGCTAACGCAAGCAATGGACAAGGTGATTGAGCTTGCTGGCGCAGAACGCGGCTTTATGATCTTGCGCAACGAGCAAACCGGCGAACTAGAATTTCGTATCTCCCGCGACAGCACGCAGAAACCCGGTGCTGCCAAGGGCGACAGCCCCCAGCTCAGCATGACCATTGTGCAGGAAGTGGTGGAAACCGGTAGCCCACTGCTGACGGACAACGCCTACAAAGACCCTCGCATTCAGGACAACCTGAGCGTGGCGCAGTTCGTCTTGCGCTCCGTCATCTGTGTGCCGCTCACCCAGCGCGATAAGCGCGTGGGTGCCGTCTATGTAGACAATCGTCTGCGTGCTGGCGTATTTACCGAGCGCGAACTGAACCTGTTGACTGCATTTGCGAACCAGGCGGCAGTTGCCATCGAAAACGCCCGCCTGTTCACCCGCATCCAGAACACGCTAGAAGAAATCACCGAGATCAAAGACGTGATGGACAGCGTTTTTGCATCCGTCGGCAGTGGGATCATAACCACCAATGCCAACGACCTCGTGATTACGTTCAACCGCGCCGCCGAAGGCATTTTCGGCATGAAGTCTGACGATGTGATCGGCAGACCGCTAGTTGAGATCTTGCCGCGCATTGACGAAGCAGACCTGGACAGCCAACTGCGTAATGTGCTGGAACGCGACGAAAACACCGCCTTCCAGTCATCCGTGATGATGCCACACCGAGACAACCCCGCTATCCTTAGCTTTAAGTTTAGCCCGCTGAGAGACAGCAACGACACGACGCAGGGTGTGACCGTCGTCGTGGACGACCTGACCGAGCAGAGCGAGCGCGAAGCAATGCTCGACGTGCTGGAAAACTACTTGCCGCCGGGGATGCTGCCACGTATTCACGAGATCGCGCAGATCGACCTGGGCGGTGAGCGCCGTGATATGACGTGTATGTTTGCAGAAACGCGCCCGTTTAACAGCTTCTCGTCAGACATCACACCGCAGGAGCTGATGGAAACGATCAACCGCTACCTCTCTGTGGCGACCGAAGCAGTACACAACCGCGACGGCGTCATCGACAAGTACATGGGCAGCGAGGTGATGGCGCTGTTTAACACGCAGCTCAATCCCCAGCCAGACCACGCCCTGCGTGCCATAGAGACCGCGCTGGACATCCGCGATGCCATGCTCACCTTTTACCAGGAGATTGGCATCCAACCCGAACCGCACTGGTATCGCATCGGCATCCACACTGGCATTGCCACGCTCGGCAACGTCGGCAGCGTCTATCGACGCAACTTCACCGCCATCGGAGACACCATCAACCTCTCCAAGCGCCTGCAAGAGAACGCCACCGCCGGGCAAATCATCGTGAGCGAAGCGGTGATGTTAAAGGCGCAGGCAGTCGGTGGCTCGCAACAAATCCCCCACATCCGCTTTGGCGAGCGCGAACCCGTCAAGGTGAAGGGGAGACAGCAGTTCACTCGCATTTACGAAGTGTTCAGGGAATGACGTTATGACACAGCAGGACTCCGAAAGACAAGATGTTACGCGGCAGGTACGCCAACTGAGCCAGGAGGTCAAAGATCTGCTGGGCATGGTTCGCAAGCAACAGGATGTGCTGAAAGCACGCGGGTTGAACCTGCCGTCAGACGCGCTAACCAGCCTGAAGTCCCTCAAGCAGCGCATCGACAAACTGATGCAGGAAGTGGGCGGCATTCAAATCGAGCTAACGCAGCTCCGCGCCCTTGCCGACACCACCGCCCTCATCACCTCTACCCTGGACGTAGACGAGGTGCTCAACCAAGTAATGGACACCGTCGTTCGCCTGACGGGTGCCGAGCGCGGTTACATCGTGCTCAAGAACAAAGAAACGGGCGAGATGGAGTTCCGTGTGGCACGCGGCATGGCACAGGAACAACTCGACAACAACGAGTTTATCGTCAGCCGCACCATCGTGAACCATGTGGCAGGAACCGGCGATCCAATCCTGACGGACAACGCCAGCGCCGACGAGCGCTTCCAGGGGCAGGAGAGTATCGTGGGCTTCGCGCTGCGCAGCATCCTCGCCGTGCCGCTCAAATCGCGTGGTGATGTAGTCGGCGTCGTTTACTGCGACAATCGCATCCTCGCTGGGCTGTTCCGCCAGCACGAACTGAACCTGCTGACCGCCTTCGCAGACCAAGCAGCCGTTGCTATCGACAATGCCCGCCTGTTTGCAGATGCTCGCTCCCAGCTTAACGAAGTCACCAGCATCCGCGACCTGATGGAAAATATCTTCTCGTCCCTGCCCAGCGGCGTGCTCACACTGAGCTACGACGGCACAGTGACGATTCTCAATGGTACAGCGGAAAAAATCATGGGCATCCCCAAGAACCGCATCTTGGGCGCCAAGTTGTCCGTCATCATCCCCGGCTACAAAGACGAGTTATCCGAAGCATTGGATGAGGTGATCGAGAACAACTCGCAAAGGTTGGTGGAGCTACAGCCCGAACTGCCAGACCGTGGCAAGCGCGATTGGAATATCATCATCAGCCCCCTGCACGACATACGCGATGACAGCGTACAGGGTGCCGCCATCGTGCTCGACGACCTGACGGAGATCAAAGCACGCCAGGAACAACTCGACCAGGTGCGCAAATTCGTGCCCATGGGCAGCCTAGACAACATCCGCCCAGAGCAGCTTACCAACATGCAGGTAGAAGTCCGTGAGATTACGGCGATGTTCTGTGATGTGCGCGGCTTCACCAGCTTTAGCGAAAACCTGGAACCCGAAGACCTGATGCGCGTAATTAACCGTTACCTCTCGCTCGCGTCGGACGCGGTGAACCTCTACGAAGGTATCGTGGACAAGTACATGGGTGACGCGGTAACGGGTCTGTTCAACACCCAGCTTAACTCGCAAGACGACCACGCTGCCCGCTGTGTGCGTGCTGCCATGAGCATGATCCTCGACCTGGAGGCAGAACACGAAGTTCTGCCAGAAGACCAGCGCTTGTTCTACGGTACGGGCATTCACACGGGCATGGCGGTGCTGGGTAACGTAGGCGGCAGCGGACGCGAAGAATTCTCTGCGATGGGCGATGCGATGGAGATCAGCAAGGCACTTCAGGAGAACGCGGGCAAGGGTGAGATCATTATCTCCGAGCAGACCTACGCCTACATTAAGGACATGTTCGAGTGTGAGGAGATCGTACCGGAGAAAACCAAGGGCTTCGATATCCAAGTTGCGTACAAAGTGCTGGGGCGCAAGCGCGGGGATCGCACGGGTCCGTTGACGATTGACCCCAAGCTGCTGGAACTGCTGGAAGACAAAGACTAGCCGCCAAGGGCGCTCGCAATGACCACGCAAATCCGGATGCGGTGTCGAGCGTTCGCAATCATTCTGCTGGAAGACCATGTTCTGCTGCACAGAGGACACAACGATGACTGGTGGGCATTACCCGGTGGCGGTGTAGAACCCGGTGAAACCGCACAGCAGGCACTCCTGCGAGAAGTGGACGAAGAACTCAGCGAGGCAGTGTCTGTAGGGCGGTTGGTCTTTGTTGTAGAGAACTTTTTCACGCTTCACGATGAAGCGTATCACCAACTGGATTTTCAGTTTGTAGCGGCACTACCACCGACTTCACGCCTGCGCGACACCACACAGACGCACCACGGCAGGGAAGCATACTGGCACGCACACAGCGTGCCGTTGTTGTTCCAGTGGGTCCCTGTTGCCGCGCTTGCCGCGCTACCACTGCCACTAAAGCCGACTTTTCTCGCGCACAGGCTGCAATCACTGCCAGATGTAGTTCAGCACATTGTGTGGGACGAGCGCCGCTAGCTAAACGGTGTGTAGAACCACAGCGGTATGCAACACAGCCCCACAATCACAAAACAAATCCCCATCAGCATCTTGCGCTGTGCCCATGCGTCCGTGCGACGAGGGCGCTTGCCCTGGGCACGCACCCGTGCAGCGTGTCGCTGCCAGTGATAGTCCTGGTGGGCGAACATTGAGTAACCAAGCGTGACCAACCCTGCACTGAGCAAAAACATGCTTCCCCGGAAAATCATCTCCAGCGTGTTCACTTTTATGTCTCCGTCGCAGATTGTATGCCACTTCTATTTCAGCATAGCACCTATGTGGCACGCGCTACCCCCGCAAAAATGGGGGGTCACAGTTTTCCGGTGTTAAGGTATGTAGACAGTTCCGCTACTCGCGCCTCAATGATTGCCCGTGCCTTGCCGCGCAGTGCGGGGTGGTTGGCGTTCCCAGCAACCCAGCGGCAAGACGCCACATAACGCCCTGCGATAAGCGTCTCCAGGTCGTCAAGGTAGTTGGCAGGCAGAGGGCGCACGGCGGTATACCCGCGCCACAGTGCCGCTTTGAGGTCAGTGTAGGTGGGCAGGGGCTTGTAGAACAGCAGCGGGCACGCCACGTCGTACAGGTAGTATCCAAACCCGCAGTCGTCAAAGTCCACGGCGGCGACTTCGCCTGCCGGGGTGAACAGCGTGTTCTTGTAGATGAAATCGCCGTGGATTAACCCGAATGCGTCTGTGTCCGCGTCCATCTGCTGCATAACAACGCGGACACGGTCAGCAACGTTTTGCAACACACGCTGGTCGCCTTGTGTGATGTACTCACTCTCCCCCTGTGATGCGTAGGGCGAACGTGCACCGAATAGCCCCTCGTAATCTAGGCGTGGGCGCTCAGTGCAGGTTCCGTCCATCGGTGCATTCGTTAATTGTGACGTAGCCTGGTGGAACCGCGCCAGAAAGCGCCCGATGTGCTCTACCTGGTGAGCCGTTAGCGCATCCACAGGTACAGTATCACCCTCAATCCAGCGGAAGCAGGCAGCGTATACGGGCACATCTGCTGACTGCAAGTTACCTGTGTAAACGTCGCTGGCGGGTTGCGGCAGCAGCAGGTCTCTCTGTTGGGTCAGCATCCGTAGCCACGCAATTTCCGCACTGATCTCCCGCATCGACTTATGCCCTGGGCGATACACACGCAGCGCGTAGCGCTTGTTCGCGCCATCAACACGGAACATGGCGTTGTTCGCATACTGCACCAGCGTAATGGTATCCCACTGCATTGACCAATGTGCCAGTGCGTCCCTGGCAAGCTGCTCTAACTGTGCAACCCGTTCGTCGTAACTGAGCGCGTCAAATTGCACTATTCGCACGCCTCCACGGTGAGCGTTGTCAGCGGCACATAGTCACCGGGGAGGGGGTTCCCTGCGGCATCCGTCACAGGTAGTCGCT
>CAYVGI010000042.1:28956-32530 GCA_964451095.1 uncultured Anaerolineaceae bacterium | reverse complement strand
GTTAGCCAGCACCGTGCCCTGTGGAGTGGGGACTTTCCTCACCCCGGCGAACCGGGGCGCGACCATCTGGCATACCTGGACACTTGCCATTGTAATGCGGTGCGCCTGTTAGATGTACGGTGCGTTTGCGGGGTGAGGGGTGGACGAAAAACGTTGTGGTTCCGTGGTGTGTTTGTTGATACAATGATTCCCGTTTTTTGCCCAGGGACGGAATGTGAGTACAGGATGCAGAACAAGAACGCGGAAATCCAGTTTTTCAACGACTTTGCTATTGATGAGGGCGATTACAACGTCTTCACGGAGGAAACCAAGCGCAAGATTATCCGCACCTGTGTGCAGTTGGGCAGCTTCCAAGCGGGCGACCTTGTGACCGACCTGGGCAGTGGGTCTGGCGCGTTTACGGCGTTGTTGCAACACGACCACGGCATAGAGGCAATCGGGCTGGACATCAGCGACCGACTCATTCGCTACGCCCGGCGGGTATACCCGGATGTGGCGTTCCTGGTGGGCGATGTGGAGTCGCAGCCGTTCGAGGACGCCAGCATGGACGGCGCAGTGCTCAGCGGCATTGTGCATCACTTCCCAGACCCAACCGCGTTCGCCAGCGAGGTGTATCGCATCCTCAAACCCGGCAAGCGCTTCGTCGCGTTCGACCCGAACCGCCTGAACCCATTCTTCTACCTCTATCGGGATAAAAGCTCGCTGTTTTACAGCCCGGTTGGTGTAACACAAAACGAGCGCCCGATTGTTGCGCACCACACCGCGCAGGTGTTTGAGCAGATTGGCTTTGACGTGGAGGTGAGCTATTTGTACGGGCTTAGCTACCGCTACATTGCCTCCCCGGTCATGCGTAACTTTCTGCCGATCTATAATGCGCTAGACCATGCGCTGTTCTCCCCGGCGTTTATGCGACCCCTCAGCCCATTTGTCATCACCGTCGGGACGAAGCGCTAACCTGCTGCAACTATTGCGCCACCCGGCACCCCCTTGCTAGACTTGTCGCCTACTCACAATGTTGGCTTGTTTTGCAAACACACAACAAACAATGAAAGAGGAACAACTATGGGGCGCACCAGAAAACGCGCGAAAGAACGGGCAGCAGAGCGCAAAAAGCGCCGCCAACGCAATACGCTGATTGCTGTTGCGGCGGTGGCGGTATTGGTTGTTGTCGGCGTTATCCTTACCAGCCGTCCGGTTGCGGTGGAAGTGGGGGAAGAACTGCTGACACGCTATGCGGGGGTGCCGACCAGCACTACCGACCGCGGATTTCCCATCTTAGGCAACCCGGAGGCACCCGCGCGGCTGCTGGACTACTCCAGCTTTGGGTGCCCAAGCTGTGCTCGCTTTAGTGAGGACGTGACAGAAAACATCGTTGACCGAGTCCGTGCGGGTGAGTTGTCTTTCACATATGTGCCGGTGCTGCTGCCTCAGGAGGATGACCGTGCGGCGCGTGCGGCGCTGTGTGCCGGGGAACAGGGTTTCTTCTGGGAGTATCACGACTTGTTGTTTGGCTGGCAGCAGCAGTTCCAGGCAACTGCGTTCCAGAACTCCCGGCTGGAAGCGGGTGCGGAAGCACTGGGCATGGATGTTGATGAGTTCAACACCTGCCGCCGCAGCGACCGCCCAGAGGAGACACTGGAAAATGCACAGGCGTCATTCAGTACATCCGGTGGCAGCGGCACGCCCACTGTGATTATCAACAATGAGCTTGTAACGCCCACGCTGGTCGCTGTGAACAGCACGATTGACGCCATCATGGAGACGGCGCAGCCTGTGCCCGTAATTGTTGAGGATGAGCCAGCAGCACCGGAGACCGACGCAGCAACCGAAGACGCATCTGATGCGGGTGAAGAACCCGCTGCTGATGAAGAAGAAACCGAGTCCGCAGTGGAACCAGAACCAGAAGATGATGAAGATGCCGAAACCGACGAGGCTGAAGCAGCGGAGGCAACCGAAGAAGCGGAGTAAGACCCGCGAGAGCACGGGGGCGTTGCACGCAATGCCCCACACCGAACTATATTTATTGAAATTAATTGAAGGAGAAAAATATGATTCGCCATATGGTGATGTTTAAATTTAAGCCTGAAGTCAGCGCAGACGACCGCGCCGCGTTCCGGGAGATGCTGCACAAGCTTGCCGACGACATTGACCTGATACAGGCGCTGGAAACCGGAGAAAACGTGGTTGAGTCTCCGCGTGCCTGTGACATGGTGCTGATGGTGGACGTGGCAGACGAAGCCGCATTGCAGGCGTATGCCAAACACCCGGATCATCAGCCTGTGCTACAGCGTGCCGGGGAGATCATCAGTGTATCTTATGTGGTGGACTACCCACTGCCGAACTAACACAAAGGACAACGACTATCATGACGGATTTTCGAGAGCGGGTTGCTATCGTCACGGGCGGGAGCCGGGGTATTGGGCGGGCAATCGCGCTGGAACTGGGCAAGCGCGGCGCAACGGTGATCGTCAACTATAACCGCAGCGCCGATGCCGCCGAGGAAGTGGTTGCCGCCATCAAAGCGGAGGGCGGTGACGGTGCGGCGGTGCAAGCGGATGTTGCCGATGCAGACGCGGCAGAGGCGCTCATCAAGCAGGCGAAGGACACCTACGACCGCGTGGACATTTTGGTGAACAATGCGGGCACCACCCGCGACAACCTCATTGCCCGCATGAAGGTGGATGACTTCGACGCGGTGCTGAACACGAACCTGCGCAGCGCGTGGGTGATGAGCAAGGCGGCATCCCGGCTGATGATGCGTGCTCGCTATGGGCGCATTATCAACATTACCAGCGTGAGCGGCATTGCCGGACAAGCAGGGCAGACGAACTACTCCGCGAGCAAGGCGGGGCTTATCGGGCTGACCAAGTCATTGGCACGGGAGGTCGCCTCGCGCGGCGTGACGGTGAACGCGGTTGCGCCGGGATTCATTGCCACGGACATGACCGCTGACCTGCCGGAAAACCTGACAGAGCAGCTTAACCAGCAGATTCCGTTAGGGCGCTGGGGAGAACCGGGTGAAGTGGCACATGCGGTGGCATTCCTCGCCTCGGAGCACGCGGGTTACATTACGGGCGCGGTGCTCTCTGTAGACGGCGGGTTGGTGATGGGCTAAGCCCACCACAGGAAAGGGCGGACAGGATAAAGGAGGTAGCGAAATGGCAATGAACGCACAGCACGGCACCATGGGCAAGATGATCGCCCTGGGTAACATGACCATCAAGTACGGTGTGCTGGGCAGGGTTGCCTCTGTGGGGCACCTGGCAGTTCAGTACGGCACCCTTGGGCGCCTGGTACGCATTGGCACCATGCCTGTTGAGTATGGTGGGCGAGGGCGGGCGACTGAGCTTGGCGGCATGTCCGTTGAGTACGGGGGGATGGGGCGGATTGTGCGCGTCGGCAAGATGAGCATTAAGTATGGTTTGCTGGGGCGCTTTAACCGGATTGGGCGTGTGAAGGTGCAGCGGGGCACATTTGGCAGGATTGTCGCGCTGGACGTTGACAACATCCTGGACGAGGAACTTGCTACGTTCATCCTGCTGCAACACGAGGTAGAGAAGCGCAACGCTGAGTA
>CAYVGI010000042.1:0-28856 GCA_964451095.1 uncultured Anaerolineaceae bacterium | reverse complement strand
TGCTGGCGTTCGGGCTGGGTGGGCTGATGCTGTGGTTTGCCGTGTGGCTCACGCGGCGCGGGGTGCTCATGCTGCGGGAAGGCACGTATTACCGCACACACATTGAGGGCATCTTCCGCTGGAACCGTATTTACCGCTACGGTGCGCCCGTGTACGCGGCGGCGTTTTCCAGCATTGGCGGCGCGGCGGTGATGCTTCTCAACGCCGTGACCAAGCTGTTCATTTACCCGTACCCGTTGGAGATGCCATTTCTGTGGCGCATCCCGTTTGAAGCGCTGTGGCAGGGTTTGCCGATCCCGGTGTTAGGCTACATACTCGCGGAATGGTTGTATTCCCGCCAGCGTGCCCGCAAGCGGATATTGCCGCGCCGACCGCGCACTGCGCAGGGGGCAGACCAGGATGCCGAACAGGAAATCCGCGCCGTTCCGCTGAGTACACGCCGCCTGGAAGACGACGACCCCGACGAACAAACTGAATCGGCGCACGAGGATGCTGCCCGCTCTCGCACAGCAGAGCGCTGACATGTGGCGCGAAAATGTTTTGCGTCCGAGCGGCTTTGCGTTTACATTAGAGGTGTACACCCAAGGAGTGGACTCTATGACGACCATCTTCACCAAGATTATCAACGGCGAAATCCCCGGCGACATCGTTTACCGCGACGACAAAGTGGTCGCTTTTAAGGACATCAACCCGCAAGCACCCGTACATATCCTCATCGTGCCCATCAAAGAGATTGCCTCCGTGCGCGAGTCCAGCGACGAAGACGAGGCAGTGCTGGGGCGCATGATGGTCGTCGCACGCAAGGTCGCGGAGGAACAGGGCATTGCAGAGGGCGGCTATCGGCTGATTATCAACAACGGGGAAAACGCGCACCAGGAAGTTTTCCACCTGCACATGCACCTGCTCGGCGGGCGGGCGCTAGGACCGATGCTCGTCAAGCGAGACTAATCTACACCTCGCTACATACTGGGGGGCGCGGTTGTTGCGCTCCCACTACCGCTGTTTTCTTCTCCACTCTCCCCATTAAGTTTTCTCGCAGACAACGAAGGCGAAACCCCATGACCAACAAACTGATGACGGCACTGCTGCTCGTGCTGCTGTGCATACCCGCGCTTGCCGCCGCCCAGGACGACGACATGATGATGATGGAAATCGAAAGCGCCGATGTTCAGGTGATGAGCGACGGACAGGCGTACGAGTCCTACCTGGCGGCACCCGCAGTAGAGGGCACCTACCCCGGCATCGTGCTCATACACTCGTTCCGTGGGCTAGAAGACGGCTACCGCACGATGACCGATAACTTCGCCGCAGAGGGATTTGTGGTGCTGGCGGTCGGCTGGCAGACGTTTGAGCAAAGCCCCACCGATGCGGTGATGGAGCAACTGCTTGCCGATAGCATCACGTTCCTATCTGAGCGTGACGACGTTGACGCGGAACGGCTGGGGCTAACCGGCTTTTGTGCGGGTGGGCGCTACACTATGCGCTTTTTGCCCGTGATCGAGGAGTTCAACGCAGGTGTGGCGTGGTACGGTTTCCCGTACAGTGGTGACACCCAACCAGCAGACCTCGTAGGCGAGCTAGACGCGCCCATGCTCATTATCCACGGCACGGCGGACAACCCCAGCCCCATCGCGGACATCTACAACTACGCGACCGCGCTGGATGAGGCAGGCGCACCGTTTGAACTCAAGGTGTACCAGGGAGAGCCGCACGGCTTCATGATCGCTGGTGGCGAGCTTAACACGAACGGCGTGGCGACTGATGCGTTTGACGAAATGGTGGACTTCTTTAACCGCAAGCTGGGCTAGCGCGTTAGTCCCTGTAACGGTGTGTGGGCAGGTGCCAAGCTGCTGCACCTACACACCGCCCAGCGCAAACCCGTACAGCATCACCGTGGTGAGGTTAAACGCGCTGTGCGCAAAGTACGCGCCCCATACCGACCCCGTGCGTTGATACACCAGCGCCATCGCTGCGCCCACGGCAACGTTCGGCAAAAAGCCTATCGGGTTCGGGTTGAAAAAGCCCGACGCCAGCGCAGTAATCGCCGCTGCGTAGAACACGCCGTTGCGCCCGCGCATCCATGTGTAAAACACCCCTCGGAAGAACAGCTCAAAGCCCAGTGGCAGCAGCGTGAGCGCGATAATCACCGCCGCGCCGATGATAAGCGGGTCGGTGGGGGCAAGTGCTTCTCGCAGCGTGTCGGTTCTGCTGCCAGACGGGCTGAGGTTGTTGCCCACCAGCAGCGCTGTACCGATCATGGTGAGGCTGCCCGCCACACCGATGGTAATCGCGTAGCGCAGCTTCTCTGGCAGTAGCCGCACCCCACCGACGGCATCCCAGCGCCAGCCCAGCCGATAGACTACAAACACGGCACCCAGCAGCAACGCCACCCCGTACACAGGCGCGGTGAACAGAAAACTGCGCGCGATTTGCTCCTCGAACGGCTCCACCAGCGATTGCGCGGCGACAAACGGGTCTTCCGCTTCTAGCACGGCAGGGTTTTGCAGTAGGAAACCGAACGCCAGCACAAAACCCGCGATAACCAGCAGCCCGAAGAACGCAATTACGGCGACCAGTGCCGCTTGCCCGACGAGCCCGCCCGTGACCGACGTGGGTTGGGTGGGCGCGGGCGTTTCCGACGTTGTACGGGTGTCGGCAGTCGCTGTTGTGGTGGCATCTCCTAAAAAGTCAAAGTCTTCGGCGGCACCGTCCGGTGTGGAGACGGTTGCCGGGGCTGTGCTTGTTGGGCGGCGCCTGTGCGAGAAGTCGTCGGTTTTGGAGTATTCGTAGATGAGTCCCATGATGTTCGTTAGCCTCCGTTGTCCGTGCTGTTAATCCAGCCCAGCATTGTCATTGTGCCGCGTAGGTCGCCTGTGAGGTTGGTTGCGCCAAAGCCGTTCGGGTTGGCAGTATACATATCTGCCCGCCCGTCGAAGTTGTTCAGGCTGATGCCGATAAACGCGATGTACGCGCCGTTGGGTGCAAACCGTGGGGCACACATGCTCGGCGGCGGATTGCTGCGTGCCAGGAATGCCAGTTCGGTATCTAGCACCGTTGACCCGAACGGGCACTGCCCGTTTACACCGCCTACCGCAATCGCCTGCCCATCTGGTGACCAAGACGCAGACAGCCCGTAGCGCGGGTAGTTGAGTTCGTCCAGGCGGGCAATTACGTCACCGCCCACCGTCGCCAGCACAATCTCGGTCGTGTTGCCCGCGCTCTGGTAGATCACCTGCTGCCCATCCGGCGACCACGCCTCCGCCAGCATGAGCGGCGGTTCGGTGCTGGGTGGGCGCACCTCGCGTGCCTGCCCGGTGATCACATCGGCAATCCACAGGGTGCGCTCGGCGTCGCCGAACAGGGGCTGCCCCTGCGAGTAGACGATCTGGCGGTTGTTGATCCAGCGCGGGCGGTTGTCTACGGTCAGCCATGTGTCCGATAGCTGCGTGACCTCGCCTGTGGCAAATTCCAGCACGTACAGGTGCCCGCCGTCCGGAGGTTCGGTGCCGTCACAGGTGCCCGGTTGCGCGGGTGTCCACGTTGGGCACTCCGCACGGTCGCTCACAAATGCCATGCGCGTACCGTCCGGGCTAAACGTCGGGAACAGGTCGTACGCGCCGCTGTTGGTGACGTTTTGCGGCACGGAGCCATCGCGGTTAATCAGGAAGATGTCCGTTGCGTAGTCTGTCGCCAGTGTGACTGCCAGGCGTTCGCCTGCGCCGTCCCATGTCGGCTCGATGGCAAAGCCGCGCTGCACGAGTACCGTCAGCGGCAGCACCCGCGCACTTACGCCCGTTTCCAGGTCTACCAGGTACAACCCCGGCGGTATGCCTTCACCGGGCTGGATGAAGTAGGCAATGCCCAGCCCATTGGGTGCAACGTAAATGCTGTCGCCCGTTGATTCTGGCAGTTGCAAGATTTGCACGCGGCTGGCGCGGTTGATGGGCGGGGTGTAGTACAGCGTTTGGAGTCCTGTGCCCGGCTGCGGCGTGAGCACACTCCCCTCGTTGTCACGGTCATTGAGGTTGGTAAAGGCAATGTATGGCTCATTCAGCCCCGTTTCTGCAAAAAACGGCACATCGCGCAGTTCCCAGTTGTCCAGCGTAAACGACATCACCTCGCCAGGGGTGCTGGTGGGCAGCGGGGTGAGCGTTGCCGTGGGGGTAACCGTCGGCGTGTCGGTCGGTAGCGGTGTTGGCGTGATCGTGGGGGTATGGGTCGGCGGTGGTGTGCTGGTTGCCGTAGGCGTATGGGTTTGGGTTGGCGTTGGTGTGAGTGTCGACGTTGGCGGTGGCGTCGGGGCGGCGATGGCAGAGCAAGCAACCCCCCCCAGCGCCAGCAGCGCCACGGCAACCGATCGGACGAACGTCAGGCGCATAAACACCCGCTTTCTTACAGCCGTCAAAACGAAGCGAAAGCATACCACGTTGGCGGCATCCCTTCCATGATTGTCGTCACGGCGGCAATTGGCGTGACCCCGCACACGGCATATAATCAGGCTTGTTATGATCGCGCAGGCTCATCAGGGAATTCATTGTGAAACGTTATCTGTTGTTCGTGCTGGCGCTCTTGCTTGCCGCTTGCGGCGGGGATGAAGTGGTGTTGCCCACCAACACGCCAGACCCACTCTCGTTTTTCGCCCCCACGCCCATATCGCCCGGCAGGGAACAAAACCCGCTGCGGCTGGTGTTCGTCCCGCCAGACCCAGAAGCAGAGCAGCTAGACGCGGCGGCACAGGCGCTGCAAAACGAACTGAGCACACGCAGCGGCTTGGCGATAGAGGTTGTGCTGGCGGATAGCCACGGCGAGGCGCTCACGCTGTTGTGCGACTACAACGACGAAGACCGCTACGCCGCGCCCTGGCTCAGCGGACCGACTGCGGTGATTGCGCTGCGGCGCGGCTGTGGTGAGGTTGCGCTGCAAGCGCTGCGAGGAGGGAGCACGGGGCTGTCTGGCGAAATCGTTGGGCTGCCGAACTCTGGCGTGAGTGTGATTGAGGGGCGCACATTTTGCCGCCTGGATGTGGGCGACTTCTACTCCTGGGTGCTGCCCACGCTGGCGCTGCAAACACGCGGCATCACAACGACTGAGCTTGGCGCTGTAGACGACTACCCCAGTTACGAGTTCATGTTCCAGGCAATCACGGAGGGCGATTGTATTGCCACAGGTGCCCCGGCAGGTTTGTTGCAAACGGAAGAATTCGCAGATGTTGTCGATGAGCTTGGTGTGAGCTACATCACGCCGCCGATGCCGTATGGCGTGCTGCTGTACCCGCCGGAACTGCTGCTGGCAGACCGTGCCGCGCTGAGTGAGGCGTACCTAGAGATTGCCATGCCTGCGGATGCCGCCGCTGCAACGGAGGAAGCATCCGCCAATCCCAACGCGACCCCGGTTGCTGGCATCGTGGCGTTGGATGAGTCGTCGCTGACGCCGATGCAGCAGGCGATGCTGCTGCTGTTGGGTGCGGAGGGCGTCACAGAGGCGACCCCAGACGCCCTGACAGAGGTGCGGACGTTCATGGACGATACCGGACTCAATCTCGCTGAGGACACGCGCTAATGGGCAAAGATCTTGCCGTTGTTATCGTGACGTGGAATGTGCGCGAACTGGCGCTGCAAACGCTGCAAATGCTGTTTGATGACCTGGAAACGAGTGGTTTAGATGCCGAGGTTTACGTGGTCGATAGTGCGTCATCCGATGGTACGCCGGATGCAGTGCGGGCACAGTTCCCGCAGGTGTGCTTGCACGCCAGCACAGAGAACCTGGGCTTTGCCCTCGGCAACAACACAGCGCTGCGCCAGATGGGTTTTGGCGACGCTAACGCCAACCTGGAGCGCCTACCGCGTGCCGTGTACCTGCTGAACCCGGATACGATCACGCAGCGGGGCGCTACACGCGCCCTGTACGACGCGCTTTTCGCCACAGTAGATGTGGGCTTGGTGGGCGCAAACCTCACCTACGGCGATGGCAGCTTCCAGCACGGGGCGTTTGCGTTCCCTGGGCTGCGCCAGCTTTACGCGGAGTTCTTCCCGCTGCCGGGGCGCTTACGGGAGGGGCGCTTTAACGGGCGCTACCCGCGTGCGCTGTACAACGGCAGCGCACCGTTTGATGTGGATTTCACGCTAGGTGCGACGATGATGCTGCGCCGTGAGGTGATCTTGCAAACGGGCATGTTCGACGAGCGTTACTTTATGTACTGCGAGGAAGTTGACTGGGCGTGGCGCATGCGGCGGGGGGGATGGCGGGCGCAGTGCGTGCCGATGGCGCATGTGGTTCACCTGGGCGGGCAAAGCACCGGGCAGGCAAGCGCCCGCAGTGTGCGCAACCTGTGGGAAAGCCGCCTGATGCTGTATCGCAAGCATTATCCTGCCTGGAAGCTGGCGGCTGCACTCACACTGGTGCGGGTGGGTATGCTGCGTAAGCTGCGCCAACTGGCACTGGACAAGTCTATCTCGCCTGACCGACGTGCCGAACTGGAACGCGCCTATCAGTCCATCATTGACCAGACGCACACATGACCCACCTCACAGCGGTCGTGCTCACCTACAACGAGGCAGGCAACATCGCAGAGTGCCTTGCTACGCTCCGCTTTGCCGATGTGTGCGTTGTGTTCGACAGCGGCAGCACAGATGCGACCCCGAAGCTAGCAGCACAAGCCGGTGCACAGGTTATCACCCATCCCTTTGCGAACTACGCCGCACAGCGCAACGCCGCGCTAGATGCCGTTGCTGGCAGCACGGATTGGGTTCTGTTCATTGATGCAGACGAGCGTGTGACGCCTGAATTAGCAAGCGAGGTTCGGCGGGCACTGGACGCAGACGCTGCCACTGCGGGATACCGGGTGCCGCGCCACAACTACATTTTCGGCAAGCTCACCCGCGCCACAGGCTGGTACCCGGACTATCAGACGCGGCTGCTGCGTATGGGGCGTGCCCACTATGACCGGGAAAAGATCGTGCATGAGGTGGTGGTGCTGGATGGTGAACTGGGTACACTGACGACCCCGCTGGTGCACTACAACTACGCAGACATTGAACACTTTGGGCGCAAGCAACGTCGCTACAGCCAGTTCGACGCGGAAATCCTGCATCAGCAGGGGGTGCGCCCCCGCCCGTACACGCTGCTAACCATGCCGCTGCGCCAGTTCTGGTGGCGATTTGTGACGCATCGGGGGTATGCAGACGGACTGCACGGGTTGCTGCTCAGCTTGTTGATGGCACGCTACGAGTTTCGCAAGTATCGGCTTCTGTGGGGGATGTGGCATGGGGGGCAAAGTGCCCCCCCAGCGGCGTGAGTAATGGCGGATTATGCGTCTGGCTGGAGCAGCCCGTAGCCGCCTTCACCCCGGCGATAGAGCACGTTGACCGCGCCTGTTTCCGCATTGTAGAACATGAAGAAGCTGTGACCCAGCAGTTCCATCTGCTCGATTGCCTCCTGCTCATCCATGGGTACGAGCGTCAGCGCTTTGCGTCGTACCACCTCGCCGTCGTTTGCCTCAGCAACCTCTGCCGCGCCGTTCTGCTCAAAGGGCAGTGGCTCTGCGAGTTGCAGTTCCTCTGGTGTAGGGGAAAAACGTGCCCGCCGCCGCTTGTCAATGCGCTTGCCCTTGAAGCGCTCGATCTGGCGGTACATTTTGTCGACGGAGGCGTCAATTGCCTGTTGGATGTCGCCCGTGCTTTTCTCTTCTGCACGCAGGATGGCACCGCGTTCGTGATGTATGGTAATTTGTGCGATGGACATATCCTCCCCTCGGCTGTTGTGCTGCCGGGCGAGATCGACCCGAACGTCACGAATGTTTGGCAAGTAGCGGTCGAGCCGTTCGAGCTTGCGGGCGGCGTACTCCTCTAGCCTGTCGGTGATTTTGAGGTTACGACCACTGATTTGAATGTCCATAAAGCGAGCCTTTCTAAGTGAACTGTTGCCTACACATTCGGGGGCGCGGCGGCAGTCACAGTGACTGCGTAGACAGTTGTCGCGCCACCTGTCACTAGCGTTTGGGCACAGGCTTGCAGGGTAGCGCCTGTTGTAAACACATCATCGACCAGCAAAATGCGCTTGCCGATGAAAACAGGTGCGGCAAAGAACGCCCCTTCCACATTGGTCAGGCGCTCCTTTCTGCTAAGCCCCACTTGCGAGCGGGTGTTGCGGTCACGGCGGATGTAGTTGGAATAATCCGGCTTACCGAGCAATTCCGCGACCTGCGCTGCTAGTAACTTACTCTGATTATACCCTCTTTCTCGTAAACGTTGTGCATGAAGTGGCACCGCAGCCACCCCATCAATTGCTAGCTGCTCCTGGCTCACGCGCAGTGCCATGCGCTTGCCAAGGGGTTGTGCCAGTGCGCGTGCATCTTCGTATTTGAGTGCCTGCACGAGGCGCTGTAGCTCGCCCTGGTGCACTCCTGTGGCGGCAACCAGGGCGATTGAACCTGCTCGTGTGCGAATACGCGTTATCGGGATCGCATCGACCACTGCTTGGCATGGCTCGCACCACTCTGTATCTACGCGCCCACAACGTACGCAGCGTGGTGGGAAGATAAGGTCTAGCAGGGTGTGTGCTACACGCAAAACAGACCTGGCACGCTGCCAAGCCTGTGGGATGTGTTCTGTTGTCGGGTCTTTCTGTGAGGGTGGTGTCGCCATCGCCTAGCAGATAATGACTAGAAAACGCCTGCCACCCCGGTTTCCATTACTTTCAGGATAGCCGGACCGAGTAGCACAACGTACATGGACGGGAAGATGAGGAATACGAGCGGGATCATCATTTTCACGGGTGCCTGTTGTGCTTTTTCCTGTGCACGCTGGCGACGCTTGACGCGCATCTGGTCGGATTGTACACGTAGGATTTGTGCCATACTCACACCGAGCGAATCCGCCTGGATCACTGCTGCGATGAACGTGGTGACGTCCGGCACGTCCATGCGCTCTGCCATGTCGCGCAGCGCATCACGGCGACCGCGCCCAAGCTGGATCTCGCGCAGCACACGACCGAACGCGAGTGACAGGTCGTTGTCCCACTTCTCGTATACTTTACCCATCGCTGCGTCGAAGCCGAGACCCGCCTCTACGCAGATGGTGAGCAGGTCGAGCGCATCTGGTAGTGCCTTCACCACATCATCCTGGCGGCGCTTGATCTTACTGCCAACGTACAGGTTGGGCAGAAAGTAGCCCAGCACGGCGCTGCCCAGCGTGACCCCGATTGAAAGCGTTTGCCCGAAGAAGCCTGTGTTGAACACGAAGAACACCACAAAGAAAACAATAGGCAGCAGCACCGCCAGCACAACACGCAAACCAATGAATGCGGCGGGGTCCATCTGCCCGGCAAGCCCGGCAAGCTCCAGCTTGCGGCGTGCTTCCTGGATTTGCTTCTCCGGCGTGAGGCGGCTGGTGATTGCTGCAAAGGTCTTCACGAGCGGGATAAGCACACGATCCTTAAACGACATCGACAGCTCGATTTCCTCGAGCGACTGCGGTAGCTCACGTTCACCGAACTCTGCCAGGCGTTCCTGCAACGGGTCGCGCTCCTGGTCTTCGCGCAGCCCAACGTAAACCAACGCCCCAATGAGAACCAGGGCAGCTACAATTCCAATACCGATAAGCATAGCGTGATTACCTCCGCTTAAATCTCAATGTCAACGATTTTCTGAATAGCGGCACCACCCAGACCGATAAGCGCCAAGCCCACGCCGATCATCGGCCAACCGCAGGTGCGGTTCGTGAACAGGGGTTCCATAAAGTCCCGCTGAACAGTGTTTAGGAACAGCGCCAGTGCAATCGGCAGCATGCTAATCAGGTAGCCTGTGATGCGCCCCTGTGCCGTGAGCACCCGGATTTCACCCTTGAGCTTGATGCGCTCGCGGATGGTGAATGCGATCACCTCGAGAATTTCTGCTAAGTTACCACCCACTTCACGCTGGATGTTCACAGCGGTGATGACCAAGTCAAGGTCTTCGCTGGCGACGCGTTGCAGCAAGTGATCCAGTGCGTCGTCTACGTTGATGCCCAACTGTACCTCTTGTACCACGCGCTTGAACTCGGTAGAGGTGGGTTCTGCTGCATCGCGGGAAATTGCCTCCATTGCCTGCAACACACTGTAACCAGAACGTAGTGCGTTTACCCACAGCCCTAGTGTATCTGGAAGTTGCTGCTCGAAGCGATTGAGGCGCGTGCTCACCTTGCGTGCGACGTACAGGCGCGGCAGGAACACACCAATAAACCCGCCGAGGATCGCCATGACGAGGTTGCCCCCGAAGAACACGAAATAGAAGAGCGCGAAGACCGCCGCCATCGAAACAACGTGCAGCACAGCGAATTCTGCCACGGTAAGCTTGAGATCGGCACGAGAAAGTTGGAGGCGCATTTTCTTGCCCCAATCGCGTTGGCTCAGGGCATCGTCCAGTGATTCTAGCGCCCTAGAGCGCAGGGAAAGCCCGTTGTTGTCTTCCTCATCGTTTTCGTAGCCCTCTAGTGAGAAGGCGCTAGATGTGTCTGCCTCTACAGACGAAAGGCGTTCCTCAAGCAGGTCGCGCTCGGAACGCATACTGACAATGCCAACGATAATGATGACGACCGCAATTAGTCCAGCAGCAACGGCAACTATAACCATCTTATTTGGGGCACGGGCGCTGGTGCGGCGTACCCATTCCTTTCTGCTTTTTGCTTAAAACTTGGTCTTGTAACAATCCCAAATTTATTGTACGTGGTATGTGCGGAGCACGTCAAGCGACACCCCCCGCACAATCGTTAGAGAAACCTAGCGACGCTTACCCAAACCATATACGGATGCGGGTACGTGGATGCCTGCGTCTTCGATGCGTTGGTTGAACTTCGGACGGATACCCGTCGGTGAAATACGCCCGATGATCTTGCCGCCCTCGAGACCGGTCTGCTCGAAAGCGAAGATGTCGGACATGGTGATCATCTCACCTTCCATGCCCTGTACCTCAGTGATGTTCATGATCTTGCGCGAACCGTCGCGCAGGCGGCTTTGCTGCACGATGCAGTCTACCGCGCTTGCCACCTGCTCACGGATAGCACGCACGGGCAGTTCCATCCCCGCCATCAGGCACATCACTTCCAAGCGGGCGAGCGCGTCGCGCGGGCTGTTGGCGTGCAGCGTCGTCAGCGAACCATCGTGACCGGTGTTCATTGCCTGGAGCATGTCCAGCGCCTCACCGCCACGGCACTCCCCAACCACGATGCGCTCTGGGCGCATACGCAAGCAGTTGATTACGAGGTCGCGGATGCTCACCTCGCCCTTGCCTTCGATATTCGCTGGGCGGCTTTCCAGCGTTACGACATGTTCCTGCTGAAGCTGTAGCTCCGCCGCGTTTTCTACTGTGATGATGCGGTCTGCCGGGGGGATAAAGTTCGAAAGCACGTTGAGCAGCGTCGTTTTACCCGACCCGGTACCGCCGGAGACTACGATATTTAAAGTGGCGATCACACAGCCGCGCAGGAACTCTGCGATTTCCGGCGTCATGGAACCGAAGCGAATGAGGTCGTCAATCGTCAGCGGCTTCTTGGCGAACTTACGAATGGTGATAGTCGGTCCGTTAAGTGCAATCGGCGGGATGACCACGTTCACACGAGAGCCATCTGGAAGACGAGCGTCTACCAGCGGTGAGCTTTCGTCAACGCGGCGCCCCAGCGGTGCCACGATGCGGTCAATAATGCGCAGGGCGTGGTCGTTGTTCTCAAAGACGACTGGAGCACGTGTGATGTTGCCGCGACGCTCAACAAACACGTCCTTCGGTCCGTTCACCATGATCTCGCTGACGCTTTCCTCTGCTAGCAGCGTCTCGATGGGACCGAAGCCGAGAATTTCCGCCACAATCGCCTCAAACAGGCGCTGGCGCTCGCTGCGAGAGAGCACCATGCTTTCCTCTGCGAGGATGGAGTTGAACAGTTCTTCGATGTGCTGGCGCACCTGATCTTTCTGGCTGATGTCCAGGCTGGAGTCTAGCTCCGCCAGCAAGCGACCTTGCACGCGCCCCTTCAGGTCGGAGTAATTGTCATTGGGGCGCCCTGCGGAACCGCTTACGGCACGCGCACGCGCCTGGCGCTGGGGTGCCTCTCCACCGCTGCTGCCACCAGATGATGGACGACGCTGTGGTGACTCTCCACTGCCACTACCGCCACCGCTGTTGCCGCTGCCACCTTTTTCGATACGACGTAACAAACCCATAGGTCTAACTCTCCAAATTCAATTGATTGCGTACGAATCATGCTTCTATGGGGCAAGTTGCGCCCCTGCTTACAAGACCTGCCCATAAAGTAGAAGCGGCAGGTTCACGTTTCATTGGTGTTCGTCAGGACGAGTTGTGTCTCGTGATGACCATCTCCAGCAAGTTCCGACGCTCGCTGCGGGAGAATATCACGCTTTCCTCTATCAGGGTCATCATCAGCACTTGCTCGACCTGCTCTCGTTGCTCGTCACGTGTGCCCATTTTGTGTGCGGTGGGTAGCTGTGCGAGCACACGACGAACAATCTGCTCTTTGACCTCATCCGAGGCACCCACTCGCTGACCCGAACCGACAACGCAGCGAACACGCGACGAGCAAGCGTTGCTTGCGCTGGAATTCTTGTTGTTGTCTATGGCATCCATATCATCTACCTGCAATATCATGCGCAGCGGACTAACGTCCCAACCCTCGCAGACCACCGATAAAGCCGGGCGAGCGGGTATCTGCTTCTTCTTCCTCGACACCTTCACCCATCAGGTCGGCGCGGATGCGGTTTGCCAGCTCGATGAGCTCGCGCACGGGAGGACGGTCGGTGTTGCGCTCCGCTGCGATAACGGGCGTCCCCTTGATGAGCGCTTGCAAGATGGGCTTTTCTTCGCTGGGGATGCTGGCGTAAATCTCGCGTTTGAGGAAGTTGGAGATTTTCTCCTGCGAAATGGTAATACGCTGCCCACGGCGCTCCTCCTGCACCTGGGTGAGCACCAATTTGACCTTTTCTTTGTTTTCTTCGTAGATCTGGTCAAACAGGTCAAGGGCGTTGCGCACATTACGGACGGACGGCAGTGTGGGTGTGGAGATGAGCAGGATGCTTGTCGCTACGTCGCACAACGTAACCGTCAGCTCGTCAAGGCGGCTGGCAGTATCGACGATGACGAAGTCGTAACGATAGCGGATTTGCTTGATGATCTCCGCCAGCCCCCCAGGTGTTGCGTAGATTTGATCCGCAAATTCTGGGCGTGTCGGTCCTAAAAGCACTTTGATGCCTGTGGCGTGCGTGACAACGATGTTGTCAAAGTACTCTGCGTCCAGGTCGCTGGCGTTGCCGATAATGTCCGATAGGGTAGAGGTTGCTTGCAGGTTCAGGAACACACCCAGGTCACCGAACTGGATGTCGCCGTCAATCAGCAAAACCCTCACGTCCTGGCGCATTAATCCCGAAGCGATATTAACTGCTATAGTCGTGGTTCCCACGCCGCCCTTCGGGCTAAAGCACACCACCACATGACCTGCTCTGTCTCCCTCACCCTTTTCGGTTTCCTCTTGCGCTGCCATGAAGGCACCTTCATCGAGCATCCGCTGCTGCCGTCGGGTCGATTCCAACGCCTTATACACAGAGCGAATCGTAGAGTACAGATCGTCCATGTTTGCAGGCTTGGTGAGGAAGTCGCTGGCACCAGCGGTCATGGCGCGGCGCAGGTAGTCTCGGTCGCTGTTGACGGACATCATGATGACGCCTGTAGCAGGAAGCGATTTCTTGATCTCCTGCGTGGCGGAGATGCCGTCAATATCCGGCATGTTGATGTCCATAATGATAATGTCGGGCTTGAGTTCTTTCGCCATGCGAATGCCCTCCCGCCCACTGCCAGAAGACCCAACAACCTCGAAATCCTGCTCAAACTTGAGCAACTTTTCGACATTGATGCGTACCTCTGCAATGTCGTCTACCAGCATAATTGTGATTGGTTCTGCCATAGGGAAGGTGCTCCGGTAACTAAGTTTGAGACAGGACAAAAAAGGACTACAAGGCGGTGTACACGGGTGTGGCAGAGCATGGCGCGTAAGCCACGCTCTGCCGAGTCATAAGCGTGTCAGAATTTACTCGTCTGCTTCGGTTGCACCTGTGAGGAAGCTACCACCACCGATTGATTGTCGCTCGCTGGTAGTATCTAGCTGGCGAATACTGCGCACGGCAGGCTCAATAGTGTAGTCGCGTCGTGCTGGTACTGTGATGCGGTATTCCTGCATGAAGAAGTCCAGCGTTACGGGTTCCGTTGGCACGCGGCTTGTGTCCGAAGCGGAGCGGAGCGCCAAATTAAGTGGAACTCGTGACTCAATCGCCCATGTGAGCAGCACTGCATCTTGCGGTGTTACGCCCAGCGTGATGATGTTCGGGCGCGGCGGTATGGGTGTGGGGGTGGGTGGGGCATCTGCAGCTGCTTCTTCACCTTCTGCCGCCTCGTCTTCCTCAACCGGAATCGGCGTAGGGGTAGGTGGAATTCCGATGAAGCGTCCATCGTCCGGGAACTCGCCAACGTGAACCACCAGCGCGTCCTGGATTGCTGCCTGTGACACCACACGTGGGCGCTGAATCTCTGATGGCTGGATGAGCACGGCACCGAAAAATGGATCGGAGTCTGGTCTGCCGAGAAGCGGTTCTGTCACCTCAATACCATCTTCGGTAATCAAAATGAGGCGGAACCCGTTGGGTGTAAGCGATTGGAAGCCTTCGTCTACGTTGACGAACAGCATGGAAACGATCACATCCACGCGGTCACCATCTTGCACAGCGTACGCCACGCTGGATTGGCGATCCATCGGCATGGCAACTGCGACCAGCGAGTTCGGCAAGATTGCCGCTGCGTCTGAGCCGACGCGCCCCAGTTCGTTCTCCAAGTTCTCGAAGTCGCTCACCAGCATATTGTTCAAAATCGGCTGCTCGCGGAAGATGTCGGTACGGGCGATCTTGTTGACCACCTCTTCTACGTCCAGCACGGCGTTAACCGGAACCGACTCTGCGGGCCAGCGCCGCACGGCAACGGCGTTCGCCGGGATGCGGAAGCCGCGTGGCAACTCCTGCACTGCGATCACAATCTCGACCACGTCAATTGGCGTGGGGGTGGGCGGGTCATTGCCCCGGTCGTCGGCGGGTTCCGGCTCTCCCTGTTGCCCAAATGTATCGTTAGGGTCTTCCTGGACGACGGGCTGTTCTGTGTCGCCCGGTCCGAGTACGGTCGTAAACACCACAAACCCTACGATACCAAGTAGGAGAATGATGATGCCCACGATGATGAGCACACGTCCGTTCATTGAATTTCCTCCGCATCGTCACCCTTTAGCGACAGGTAAGCTGAAGATGCTGCCGGGTAACAAGTGTTTATTAATTAAGAGCGTGCCTGCTGATGACGCGAACGTCATGTTTTAGTTTAGGCGAATGCGCCCCGGCAGTCAAATAAATAGCCGCAAAATCGGATTTGCTTGTGGTTCGAATCCGATAGGAAAGGGTATGTCCGCTTAAATGCGGTCGGAGATTGGCATTTCGATGCGAACTTGTGTGCGCTCGCCGTCCCCGCCGATGACCGACATTGTGCCCCGGATTAGCTCGAACTTCTCGCGCAGGGTCAAAATGCCCTGGGCACGCGGGTCTTCGATGTGATCGCCGGAGAGTGCCTCTTCCGCGTTGAAGGCACGTCCGTTGTCTTCTACCACGATGACGGCTTTGTCCTGAGCAATGTCAATGCGAACATTGATCTCGTTGGCGTCGGCAAAGTCGCGTGAGTGTGCCATCAGGTCTTGCAGCCCCCGGAACAGCAGCACTTCCTGGTATTCTTCCAGGCGGCGGTCTTCTGCCCCGTTGATCGTCTCGCGGATTTGAATATCGCTCTTGTTGCTGAAAGACTCGATGTAGCGGCGGGCAGTCGGCAAAACACCCAGGTCGTCCAGCATCATGGGGCGCAGGTCTGCAATGAAGTCTCGCACGCGCTGGAATGTGAGGCTGGCAGATTCTTTGAGGTTTTGCAGTTCTTCTTTGGCGCTTTCCTGGTCACGGTCGAACAACCGCTGCACAATTTCCGCCTGGAGCACGAAGTTGGTCAGCGATTGGGCGGGTCCGTCGTGCATTTGGGTTGCCAGCCGGCGGCGCTCATCTTCCTGGGCACGGACAATGCGTGCCATGTTCAGCGAACTGGCACTGGAGAAACTGTCTTCGTCCTCCACATCGTCGAACTCGATGCCACCTTGCACCTTGCTCAAGATGTCGCTCAGCAGGTCGCGTTCCTTCTGGATGAGCTGGTGGGTTGCCTTGAACTGTTCCAGTTGCCCGCGCATGGTCGCCAGGCGGAAGTTCGCGTCCATGGCGTCGTCATAACGCGATTGGATGTCTTCGCGCGGCATCGTCTCGATGTTGTCTTTCATGACGCGCAGCGTGGTTGCCACCTCTGCGTTGCGCTGTTCTTCGCGGCGTACCATCTGCTCGTATTGGTCGATCTGCTGGTTAATCTCCTCGCTGCGTCGTTTGAGCGAGGTGATTTGTACGTTGATGAGGTTAATCAGCTCATCAGTTGGGTTGTCGAACAACATATCTGCCATGGGGTATCACACTCCGTCTGGTCGCACTGTTCGTATCATTATACCGCATACCGCTAGTTGCGGATGCGAACCCAACCATATTTGATTGCCGTAACTGCTGCTTGCGTGCGGTCATCCACATTGAGCTTGCGCAAGATCGAAGTCATGTGGTTTTTGACCGTTTGCTGGCTGATGTTAAGTTCCTGGGCAATCTCTTTATTGCTTTTGCCATGGGTCACATAAGTGAGGATTTGCATCTCGCGGGCGCTCAGCGGGGAGTAGTACTCCTCGCCGGTTTCCAGTGTGTTGGCGGAAAGGGAAAGCTCCTCGATTTGCCGCGTCACCCACTCGCGTACTTGTGTGTTGCGCATCCGCTCGCCGTTGATGACGTAGAAGCCCGCAGCAACCGCACGGATGGTGCTAACCAACTCATTGGCGTCCACATCTTTTGCGGCAAAGGCGTGTGCCCCGGTGCGGATGACGTGCAGTGTTTGTTCGGGGTCGTGGTGGGCAGTTAGCACGACTGTGCGCGTGGGGATGCCCTCCGAGCGGATTTGCTTGACCACTTGCAGCCCGTTTAGCGTGGGCATGTTCACGTCTAGCACGGCAACATCGGGCTTGTGTTTGCGGATAGCCTTCAGTCCGTCGCCGCCGTCGTCGTGCTCTTCGAGTACCTTAATGTCTGCCTCCAGGCGCAGGCGTGTCGCAACGCCGTCTCGGAACAGCGGGTGATCGTCAACGATAATTACGTTTGTCAGTTCAGCTTTTTCGGGCATCGCATATTCCCTGGGCTGGTGTGCAATGGCTGGTGTTTGTTCCGGTTTGTAACCGCGTTGTGGCGATAGGGGTTCGGTTAGCTCGTCTACCTAGAATGGTACCATAGTCACGCTGTCTCTCTTGCATCAGTATACAGTTAGAATATAAAAACCTACAAGCGGTGCTTTAAATGTGGGGGGCGGGCGGTAGAATAGCGGTCTGGACTGCTAGAGTTGAGTATGGAGGGGTAATGTGAACCGCATTGATGCAGGTGCGCTGGTGTACTACCAGTTTGAACACTTCTCCGCCGTGAGGCATGGCGTGTTTACGCGGCTTGGCGGCGTGAGTGCTGCTCCATACGGCGCGTTGAATGTGGGCGGCACAGTGGGGGATGACCCTGCCGCTGTCCAGGAGAACTACCGCCGCCTGTACGCTGCGCTGGCGCTGGACGACACACAGGCATGTTCTGTGTGGCAGGTGCACAGCGCGGATACAGTCATCGTCAGTGAACCTGTGCCGGGGCGGCGGTGGGTTGCCAAGGCAGACGGCATGGTGACGAACAAACCCGGTGTGCCGCTGGTGATGCGCTATGCGGACTGTGTGCCCGTGCTGCTGCACGACCCGGTGCAGCAGGTGATTGGTATTGCGCACGCGGGCTGGCGCGGCACGGTGCAGGGCGCTGGCGTGAGCGTGCTGCGTGTGATGGCAGATGCGTTCGGCAGCAACCCGGCGGATGTGCGGGCGGGCATCGGTCCGAGCATCGGACCTGATTGCTACCAGGTGGGCGAGGAAGTGGTGGAGGCAGTGCAGACCTACTTTGGCACCGTGGATGGATTGGTGAAGCGGCACCCAGATGACGGTAGCGCCTACCTGAACCTGTGGGAGGCAAATGAGCGTGACCTGCGCCGCAACGGGGTACAGCACATTGCCGTGGCGGGCATTTGCACTGCCAGCAATACCCACGAATTCCACTCTCACCGGGCGGAAAAAGGAAAGACCGGGCGCTTTGCCGCCGTCATAGCATTATGACCCACCCTACGAACACCATAGCCGATAACGTCAAGCGCGTGCAGGATCACATCGCTGCTGCTTGTGCCCGCGCTGACCGCGACCCTGCGGACATTACGCTGGTAGCGGTCAGTAAGCGTAAGCCCGTTGCAGATGTTTTGGCAGCGCTTGCCGCTGGCGTGCAACATTTTGGCGAAAACCGCGTAGAAGAAGCTGAGACGAAATTGCCCGCTGTTGCCCAGCAGCTAGGCGACCGACCCCAACCCCGGTGGCACATGGTCGGGCACATCCAAAGCCGTAAGGCGAAGGACGTCCTGCCGCTGTTCCCGGTCATACACTCTGTGGACAGTTTGAAGCTGGCGGACAAGCTCGACCGCATTGCAGCAGAGAACGATTTGCAACCACAGGTGTTTATACAGGTGAACGTGAGCGGCGAAGCGCAAAAGTATGGCTTCCAGGGGCACGGCTGGGAACACAACCCTGCCGTGCGTGAGCAATTGCTGGAAGATTTGCGCCACATCACAGCGCTGGAACACCTGACTGTGCGGGGGCTGATGACGATGGCACCCTATGGGGCACCAGAGCCGGAACTGCGGGATGTGTTTGCGTCGCTTTCCGCGCTGAAGGCAACCGTGCAAGACACGGTCGGTGTGCAAATGCCTGACCTGAGCATGGGCATGACGGACGATTATCCGCTGGCAATCGAGGCGGGTGCGACAATCGTGCGCGTCGGGCGGGCAATCTTCGGTGAACGTGATTAACCTGGCGGTTTGCTATGGTCGGTTTTGTGTTGTGGGGCAACCCGCGCCGCAGCGTAGGATCGACGACGGTAAACGGCAAAAACCAAACCTTTAAGGAGTAAGTAAACAAGATGAACCCGATTGTAAGCCTCGCTGTCAGCCTGCTGCAAATCTATAACTTCGTGTTGCTGGCACGGGTGTTGATGAGTTGGATTCCGATTGACCGCAGTAACCCGACGGTCGATCAGATCGTGCAGGTGCTGTACGACGTGACCGAACCGGTGCTGCAACCGATCCGCAATGTGCTGCCGCAGAACATGGGCATCGACCTTAGCCCGCTGATTGTCTTCTTCGGCATTAACATTCTTATACGAGTTATTGTGGGTTTGTAACACTTGGGGTGCCCGCAACGTTTGTTGCAAGTTCGCCGCTCGTGCTATAATCGCAAGTATAAGCAAGTGATAACCTCCCGCGTGCTGTACCCTAACCACGCGGATACTATCGTCACAAAACTATCGGAGAGGTGTAGGCTAATGTCTGAGCGTAAGTTTGAAATCACAGATGCGAAGAGCGGCGCAGCATTCCCCGTGCGGGTGACCACTCGCGCAGTGGAGACAGAAATCGTCGGCGTAGACGAAGCAATCCTGCGTGTGCGCCTTAAGGCTTCCCCCGCAGGCGACCCGGCGGCAAACAAGGAACTGGTTGACCTGCTTGCGACGTTCCTGGACGTGGAAGAGGGCAAAATCGAAATCGTCGCCGGGCACGACGGGCGTGAGAAGCTCATCAGCATCGAAGGCGTGACCGTGGCAGACATCGAGGCGAAGCTGCGTAAGGCATAACCTGCACACGGGGCGCACTACATGGCTTATCATTGCTGGCGTCGCCTGTGCGGTTGGGGAGCGTTGCTGCTGGTGGCCGCCTGTACGGGCACGACAGCGCAGGTGCCCCCCACTGCTGCGCCCACGCTCACACTCATCCCGGCGACGGCGACGTTCACCCCTTTGCCACCCCAACCAACGGCAACAACGCCCCCGCGTGTTGCACCGGGGGATGTGCTGCGCCCAACCCCCGCCATGACTGAAGAAGCAGATGCAGACACTGACCCGGTTGCGGCGGAGATGATCGCGTTAGCGGTTCGGCGGGTGGCGAATGAAGCGGATGTCGATGCAAGTGCAGTGGATGTGGTCAACGTCGAACCGGTGCTATGGCAGGACCGCGGACTCGGCTGCCCACTGCCGGATACGGTTTACGCACCGACGTTGGTTGCGGGCTATCGCATTGTGCTGGAAGCAGACGACACCGACTACTTCGTCCATACCAGTTTTACCGAACTCATCCTGTGCGACCCGGAAAATGTTGTGCTCCCCGCCCCTACGGACGCCGACACTGACGATTGACGCTCAAAAATATCAGTAGGGACGAGATTAATCTCGCCCCTACGATCCAATATTCCCGCTTCGCAATCAGCCAACCTCATCCACGTTTGGCACCACTGCATCCACAATGCGATAGCGCACTGCCTCCTGTGCGGTGAATGTGCGTTCCTGGGTAAAGTCTGCTGATGGGGCAAAAAGCTGCCCCAACCCTCCGGCGCGGGTGTGTGTTTTGGCAATATCCTGCAAAATACCTGCCAACCGCTTTACCTCACGTCCTGCAATGACTATGTCGCTCGCCGTGCCGCCCGCTGGCGTGTGCAGCGGTGTGTAATGAATCGTGCTGTTTGCCAAGGCGAAGCGCCGCCCCGGTGTGCCCGCCATCAGCAGCAGTGCTGCAATCCCCGCAACCTGACCATTGGCGATTGTGGTGACTGGCGCCCGCAGGTTGCGGAGCACGTCGTACACTGCCAACCCTGAGTACACCACACCGCCGGGCGAGTCCATGCGTAGTTGGATAGGGCGCGTGTGGTCAAGCCTGTCCAGCAGCAGCAGGTGGGCGCACAGGTCGTTGGCGCTTTCCTCTGTGACGCTGCCGCTGAAGTCGAGCACACGCGCCTGCCTGAGCGGTTGCGCTGCTGCCCAACTGGCAGCGATTTGCTGCGTGAAGTCTTGTTCGCTCATGGCATCTCCCCAGGTTCAACTAGAGCGGGTCTGGTAGGCGTTCACCGATGCGTACTTGCATGTCGATCAGCGATTTGTACGCTGCCTGCCGCACGATGGGGTCTGGGTCTTGCAGGCAGCTATACAGCGACTGTGCCGTTTGCACGACCCCAAGCTGCCCGGCAAGCACCGTGCCCAACACCCGATAGTACAGGTCGGTGTTAGTGGGCGTCATCATGTACGCCAGCAGGTCGTGCGCGGGTTGGTCTGCTGGCAAGTCGATGCCGAACGCATCTGCCCACTCGTACACCCAGTCAATGTCTGCCACGGACGGCGGCGGTTGTAGCCCGGTATTGCCTTCGATTTGCCGCAGAAAAGACTCCTGCGCCAGCAGGTGCACGAACGACTGTGTTTCGTGCAAAAATCGCTGGCGGATCACATCCTGTGCCCACTCAGTTTCAATGCGCCGAACACCGAAGAGCGCCGCACGGCGCACAAACATTTCGTTGTGTTCCATCAGCGCGTGCAGCGTCTCGTAGCCGTTCTGCGGCATCCCAGCGAATGCCTCTGCCACTGCCTGTTGCAGTTTCTGGTCGCCTTCTTGCAGTGCCTGTTCCATCGCCTGCCTGCTGAACTCGGTTTGCAGTGCTCCCAGGGCATGGGCGGCGGCAAGCTGGACATCCTCCTCCGGCGCTGCCAGCAGGTCGATAATCGCCTCATCCAGGCGTTGCCCGTGGTTGCCGAGTGCACCCGCCCCCAATGCAGACAGCCGCCGCACGTCGGGGTCTGGCTGGGATAGCCCGTACTCGAAGATGTTCAGCGCCCCCTCAACGTCCCTGCCTGCGACCAGCGCACACGCGATGCGCTCTCGGTTGGCGATGAACTGGTTGGGGTTCACAAAGGCATTGCCCAACCGCTTAAGAATCTCGCCGCGCCAGTCCGGGGGGATCTCATCGGTGTAGGCAAGCCACTGTGCCATGTCTAGCAGGTCGGTGTGCAGCAGGTCGGGGTTTGCCATCAACTTCATGCGCACGACGTTGTCCAGGTTTGTATAGCGGGCAGCGTGGGCAAATGCCCGTCGCCACTGGGGTCTTTGTGCCAGCACATACAGCGAGGCGGGTGATGTGCGGGGTAGGTCGCGCAGGGTGATCGCGGCGAAGTAATCTGCGAAGATACTGTGTCGATAGCGATAGCGCCCGCCCCGGTAGCGCTGCAACAGCCCGGCAAAAACCAGTGTTTGCAGCATACGTGTGCGGTTGGCGGCTGCTTCGTCCTCGTCTTCTAGCTCGTCGCTGTCGTCGTCGCTATCGGCAGCGTCTGCCTCGGTTGGGGCGTCTGCGTCCAGTTGTTGCAGCGCTTCTTGCGTGATGACCATCGCCCCCGCTGCCTCCTGCTGCTTGAACAGCACCTCCAGCCACTGCCGCCGGATGAAACCACGCTCTGTTTGCAGCGCACCCGCATTGCCCAGGAACGGCACGATAAACTCGTAGCTCTGGTTGGCGGGTAGCTGGCTGCGCACAAACACTTCGAGCCACTCGCTGAGGTTGTAGCCGACGTTTTCGTCGCTGTACATCGCCCAAATCTTGAGCGTGACCTCCACTGGGGACAGACCGAAGCTCTCTGCGGCGACGCGCTTGCGGGCATTTGGGGTGATTTCCTCATCGGGGCGGCGTTTGGTGCCCGTGATGAGTGGGAAGGCGTCGGCGTATTTCGCAATTGCCTCTCCGATGTCCTGGGAGTTCCACGGTTTCATGAACACAGGTGAGAAATCCTGCTGCACTAGCTCACCGTACCCGGTTGCGGGTCCCGTCATGACGATAAAGTTGTTGCCGTACTGCGCCAGGAACGCCCGCAGCCACGCCAGCACCCGTTCCTGTTCTGCGGCGGGCAGTTCGGCGTAGCCGTCCATCAATATGAGTGCCTGGTTGTCTTCCAGGCGCTGGTAGATCATACGGGGGATGGTGCGGGCGGTGAGTGTGCTCACGCTGCGCTGCAATGCCCGCATAAACGGCTCTGCCGGGTCAACCTCACTGCCGAACTCGCGGGCAGTCAGGTTTAGGTCTGCCAGGTGGATGTACAGCGGCGTGAGGGTATTGAAGGCGGGCAGCGGTTGGTTTGCTTCCTCCTCGTCCAGCTTGAACGCCTCATCTGCTGCCGTAACTGCCTTAGCTTTGGAGACCTCACCCTGGGCAATTGCGCTTTCGAGTTGTTCTCTCGCTGCTGCAAGCGTTTCCTCGCGCTCGCGCTCGCGCTTTTGGCGTTCTTTCGGGTCGAGCTTTTCCAGTTCCGCCTCAATGCGCTGCTTGACCGGGTCGTCTTTCTCCGGGAACTGGATTTCACGCAGTGCCCACAGTGCCAACGCCATGAGCGCTGTGGTGCGCCCGCTGCCGGGCGTGCCCAGGATGAGCACACGACGGTGCCCTTCTGTTAAGTCCGGGATGCGCAGCGACGGCAGGTTGTACGGTGCCAGGATTTGCGGCATGTCTGGCATTCGGGGCATCACATAGAACACCTCCTGCACAACCTCATCCTCACGCACGGGTTCGGCAAGGTCTGGCGGGGGCAAAAAGCGCGGCTCTACCAGAACTTGAGACAGGTCAACGTGCAGCCCGGCAATGTGGGATGTCTCCGCTAGGGTGATGATGTCGTTGATGTAGCGCCCGATGGTTGTTCGGTTGTTGCGGCGGTTCACGCGGCGCTGCCCCACCCCGAACACTGTCTTAGAGGTATCTCCGACCAGGGTAACGAACCGACGTGCTGCTTTACGTGCTTCCTTCGCGCCACGCCGTGCGACTTTGCGGCTGACGTCTGCGGCGCTGCTGCCCACATTTTGTTTCTCCTGCTGGACCATTATCTGCCTCCTGTATGGCTTACGGGCGAGTGGGGGGGCTACATCCAGGCGAGCACACGCCGGCAGTTTGTGCACTGGGTGAGGTTGCCCCGGCGCACATCGTTCTCGGTGGCACGGTCTTGCTGGACGCCGCACACGCCGCATGTCGCGTCGTTGTTCATTTTCGCCACCACAATGCCTCGTGTGCGTGGCTTCAGTTGATTGTATAGCTTTATGCTTTGCTCGCTTAGCGATTCAACCGTGCCGCCGTGCTGTGTGTTGAGTGTGTGGAGTTCGCTTTCCTGCTTTTCTTTTTCCAGCAGGAGCGCCTCGTGCTGGTGGCGCTGCCCCTGCACGACCTTTTCCAGCGCTGCTTCCTGCTGCTGCACGTTGTCCTCTGCCGCTTCGATTTGCTCCAGCACACCCAGCATGTTCTCCTCAAGTTGGGTCTGTTTGGTCTTCAGCGTGGTGATTTCCTGCTGCATTTCCTGCATTTCTTTGGGGTTCTTCACCGCGCCGCTGTAAAGCCGCTCTTCCGTCTCGCTCGATTTTGCCGTGGTTGTTTCCAGTTCGTGTTCAAGCTCGCGCACCTGTTTGTGCAGCGCTGGCAGGGGTGCTTTTGCTGCCTGTGCCGCATCTTGTGCCGCTTTGATTTTCACGTCGTTGGCAAGCGTATCGTCAATTTCGCGGATGCGCTGCTGCGCTGCCGCGATCTTGCGCTCAATGTCCTGGAGTTTGTAAAGCATTGTAGCTTGGGTCATTTTAAGTCGTGACTTTTACTTGCAATTAAGGTTAGTGTATAGTGGAATTGGTCAACATACCTGTGATTGTAGCCCGTCCCCTAGTCAAAGGAAAGCACAGTGACGGTTAAACCAAAGCAAACCCTGTCCATGTCAGTGGTGCACGCTACATCATCGGAGTGGCGGTGGGTGATCGCTGCTAGCGCGGTGCTGCTGGTGGTCATCTCCGTGCCACTGATGTGGGCACTATGGGTCGATGCCTCTCATCCAAACCAGACATTTGCCGGGTTGCTATCTAACCCGCTAGATGGAGCGACCTACCTGTCCAAGATTCAGGTTGGCAAAGAGGGCGTGTGGCGCACCGTGTTTCGGCACTCCCCAGGGGAGACGGATGGCGCATACGTGACGCTGATCTACAATGGGCTGGGGCAGCTTTCGCGCTATTTGGGCTTTTCCAACCTGTTTGTCTACCATGCGGCACGGCTGGTGACCGCATTTTTGATGTGCCTCGCGCTGTATCAATTTGCATCGGTCGTGTGGCGGCGGCAGCAGGCGCGTCGTTCCTTCTTCATCCTCTCGTTGGTCGGGTCGGGGTTTGGTTGGTTGGTCGTGCTCTTCGGCAGGGAGTCCGCCGATTTAGTCATACCAGAGGCGTTCCCGCTGTACAGCGCTGCCACCAACGTGCATTTCCCGCTAGCACTGGCATTACTCGCGCTGGCAGCGGGCATCGTGGTCACGGTATTCCGCCCTGGCTTTACGGAAGACCCCACGCTGCAAAATGGCGGTGCCACGCTGATGCTGTGTTCGCTGGGGCTGGCGATAATCGCCCCGCACGCGCTGGTGCCGTTTACCTTGGCGTTGGGGTTGCTCATCGCAATCGACTGGGCGCAGAACCGCCGGGTAGCGATGTATCAGTTCCGATGGCTAATGCTGATTGTGCTGCCCGCGCTGCCCATCGCGGGCTACTACATTGCAGAGGTGTACTACAACCCCACTGTGCAGCGCTGGATGGTGCAAAACGTCACACTGTCGCCGAACCCGGTGCTGCTGCTGGCGGGGCTGGGCTTGCCACTGGTTATCGCTGTGCCGGGCATTGTACGGGCGGTGCGCCGCTTCGAGCCAGACGGCGACCAGTTCATGCTGCTGTGGCTGGTTAGCATCCTGGTGTTGCTGTATGTGCCGACGGAAGCGCAGCGCCGCTTTTCCATGGGGATGATGATCCCGGTGGTGTATTTCGCTGTGCGGGCGATGACCGATTACTGGCTAGATGGGCGCCCCATGCGCTACCGGGCGCGGTTCATGGTAGCGGTGTATGGCTTTTCTGCGATTACCTATGTGCTGCTAATGCTGACATGGTTCCATGGCGCAGGTAGCGTGACCAGCCCGCTGTTTTACCTGGGCAGGGACTACACTCGGGCATTTAGCTGGCTGGACGACCACGCACAGAAAGGGTCTGTCGTGCTGGCATCAGATGCAGTGGGGCTGTGGCTGCCTAGCAAAGCTGGCGTGAGTGTGGTGTATGGGCACCCGTTCGAGTCGTTCGAGGCGGAGGAGAGCAAAGCGAACCTGACCGCATGGCTCCAGGAAACCAGCGGAGAAGCGCCCGTGTGCGGTGAGGTGCTAACGACGTACAACGTGCAATATGTACTGGTGGGTGCGCAGGAGCGCATTGTGGGGGCAGAGGACGCGGCTGACGTTGATAGTTATGTGCCCGCCTGCACGCAGAACCTGACCGAGGTTGAGCAGTTTGGCAGCGTAAAAATCTTCGCGCCCTAGCCCAACATGACAGGCAACCGACAGAGCGAGACCCCCGGTGATGAATAGCGTGCTCAGTTCTGGCAGGGCGTGGATTGTGTTGGTTGTCCTGTTTGTGATCACGTTTCTGGTTGGCATCGTCGGCTTGAACCCGCTGGGTGTGCCGTTCATCCCCGACGCGATCTATACGGACGCGCTCATCGCACACTGGGGTGCGGCAGACTTCATGCGTGAGAGCGTGCTGCGCGGCGAGTACCCCTTGTGGCGGGAAACCATCTTCGCGGGTGTGCCGTTTGCCGCCAACCCCCTGAACAAGACTGCTTACCCGCCGCAGTGGTTGGCGACGCTGCTGCCACCGAGCATCCACCTGAACACGCTGATTGTGCTGCATTTAATGGTCGCAGGCGCTGGCATGTGGGCGTGGGCGCGGCGGCTGCGACTGCGTGCCGAACCTGCTGCACTGGCAGTGCTGGCGTATGTGCTGGCACCGCGTGTGGTTGCTACGCTGGGCGCGGGGCACCTGGACATCATCTACGCGCTGGCGTGGGTGCCGTGGCTGGCGTGGTTGCTGACCGACCCACCGCAGCGAGCACTGTTGTGGTTGCTGCAAGTGGCGCTGGTGGCGGCGTTGCTGTTTTTGGCGGATGTGCGGGTGGCGCTGTTTGGGTTTCTGTTCTGTGGGGCGTACGCGCTGTGGCGCGTGGCACAGGTGCGTGATGCTAGGCGGATTGCACTCGCGGGTGCGGCAATTTTGCCGTTTGCGCTGTTGGTCGTTGCGCTGTTGGTACCGCTGTTGTCCTGGCAACCGCACCTCAGCCGCGCCGACATAACCGTTGATGAGGCGGGCACGCTCTCCCTGGAACCGTTCGGGCTGGCGGGCTTGCTGCTGCCCCCACATGAGGGCGGCGGTGGCTTCGAGACGATGGTGTACCTGACGCTGCCGGTGCTGGTGCTGGCGCTGGTGGGGCTGTTTGCCCGCCCGCCCGGAGAAATGCTCTTTTGGGGTGGGGTGATATTCGTGGCGGCGCTGTGGGCGCTCGGTGTGAATACCCCATTTTGGCGGACGCTGGCACAGTCTGAGGTGTTGCGCTGGTTTCGCGTGCCAGCACGGGCATGGTTGGTCGTCGTGTGGAGTGCCCCGATCCTGGCGGGTTATGGGCTGCAAGCGGTGATGCACATCACAGAGCAGTGGCGTGCAGAAGACCCGCCCGCGTATGTGTTCTGGCTGCGGCTGGGGGCGGCGGGCGCAGGCGGGCTGCTGGCAGTCTGTGGTGGCACACTCCTGGCAACGGGATTAGTCGGGTTGCCACCATCGGCGGGGGCACTGCTCATATTCAATGGATTGGCGCTGGGTAGCGTGCTGCTGTTGGTGCTGCTGCAACACGGGCGCGAACGGGTGGTAGCGCTCTCCTTGCTGGCAATCACCTTTGCGGATGCTGCCGTCACCGGGGCGAACTGGTTGGAGTGGCGCGGCGCTAACCTGTGGCTGGCACCGCACGCTGAGTTAGCAGACGCGCTGCTGGCTGAGGACGCTGACCGGGTGTACTCACCTGCCTATGCGCTGCCGCAAGAAGTGGCAGAAGCGTACAACCTGCGCTTGTTCTACGGCGTCGATCCGTTCCAGTTGCTCACGTTTGTGCAGGCAGTGCAGGCGGGCAGCGGTGTGCCCGTGGACGACTATTCGATTGTGCTGCCGCCGCCAATGGGTGCTGAAAGTGACGAGGATCTTCTGTTTGCCAACCAGGACGCCTCACTGGATGCCGACGTTTTGGCAGCCTGGGGTGTTAGCCACGTCATCGCAGCGTATCCGCTTGAGGATGAGGCGCTGGCACTGCTGGACATCATTAACGGCGTGAACGTGTACCGGAACACGAGCTACACACCCGAATACACCCCACCGGAACTGCTGCCACCCGCGACAATCACCCGCCTGCACCGCCTGACGTTGCTCTCCGCGGGGGTGTCTGCGGTGGCATGGGTCGTGGTGGGCGGTCTTATTGCGTTTTTGAGCATTCAAGTACAGCGCCGTGTACATCCGCTAGATTGATGCTCAAACCAAGTCGATTACGGTGAAACGGAAGCTTGATAAAGCACTATGAACCCACAGCGCACATTGAAATACGCCCCACTGGTTGTACTGGCGGTTGTGCTGGTCGTCGCATATTGGCGGCTTTTCATCGGAGAGGCGTTCTTCTGGGGGTTGCCCGCGCTGCAATTTGTGCCGTGGCGTGCCTACGGGTTTGATGCCATTCGTGCTGGGCAGTTCCCGCTGTGGAACCCGTACAACGGGGGCGGTGCACCGCTGTTTGCCAATTATCAGTCTGCGTTTTTGTACCCGCTTAACTGGGTTGGTGTGCTGGCAGCCAATGATGCGGCGCTAGGCTGGCTGATGAGCATCACGGCGGTGCTGCATCTGTTTGTGGGCGGGTGGGGGATGTGGAGCTTTGCCGGGCGGGTGGGTG
>CAYVGI010000041.1:0-32742 GCA_964451095.1 uncultured Anaerolineaceae bacterium | reverse complement strand
ACTGCCCGAACTCTGCGGCGCAGCAGCGTGTGTACGCCATGATGGCACCTTTGGTGGCGGCATAGCAGGAACGGTTGTACAACCCGATTATCGCATTAGGAGATGCCAGATTGAGGATGTGACCGCCTTCACCGCGCTCCACCATGTGGCGTGCAGCGGCGACCGTGCCGTGGTAGGTGCCGTTTACGTTAACGGCAAACACCCGCGACCAGCCCTCCGGTGTGGTATCCAGTGCGCTATCCCGCAAGATGATACCCGCGTTGTTCACCATCACGTCCAGCTTACCAAACTCGCTGATGGCGAGGTTTACCGCTGCTTCCATCTGTTCCAACACAGACACATCCGTCTCAAGGAACAGTGCCTTGCCCACACCCTCGTCGTTGATTTGCTGTGTGGTTTGTTCCCCCAGGTTAACGTCTACGTCGGCGATGACCACAGACGCGCCTTCTTTTGCCATTTGCACGGCAATCGCCTTGCCAATGCCCTGCGCCGCCCCGGTTACAACGGCGGACTTCCCCTTTAATCGCATAGTTATGTCCTAAATTTATGAAAGCCAATCCATACGCCCGGGTTCCCCGGCACGCTAAATCACTATTTTTGTTTCAGCTAGTTAAACTTCTGCACAGCCTCGGCAACTGCCTCTACGCCGCCCACGTTGCCGGGGAACACCACATAAATCAGCCCCGGTTCGGCGCTGGTATCATCAAGCTGCCACACCGGGATGCCCGGTAATATCTGCCCAAGCACCTGTGCTCGCTTCACACGCAGTGCCTTGGTTGCCAGGTCACTGGACGTGATGCCCCCCTTGGCAATGATGAAGCGTGCCGCGTGCTGCAACTGCTCGGTGATGCTCACCAGGCTTGCCGAAATGCGGTTGCCGATTTGCAGGCTGCTTGCCGCATCATCCCCCTTGATGAGTGTGCGGCTGGTGTACAAGACAACGGTTTTATCGCTGGTCAGCAACGGCAGCGCATAATCGACGACGCGCTGAGTTTCCTGTGCCTGCGTTGCATCTTCCAGCAGCAGCGCCGCGTTGATCTCCACACGCTCGACATCTGTTTCTTTGAGCAGATAGTCAAGCTGACTGGACGACTTTGGGACGTAGGAGCCAACCACCACCAGCCCCCCTCCGGTGCGATCTGGGTGTAGCTCGGCTGGTGTCAGCAGTTCGCGCAGCGTAATCCCGGCGCGGATGGCGGCAAAGCTCGCGGCGGTGCGGTACAGCAGCCGTTTGCCCTCTGCTTCCGCCTGGATTGCCGCTAGCACGAGCACTTCCAGGTCACGCTCGTTGATGGCGTCTACCACACAGTAGGTTTTGCCTTCCAGCTTGCACAGTTCGTCGCGCACACGCTCGACGCCGCCCGTGCGGATCATATCCAGCGTAACCGTTACCACATCGTCTGCGTTGGCGGCACCTGCCGTTTTCTCCGCGACCCATGCCCGCAGGTCGGATGACTTGTAGCCGAATGCCGCATCCTGTGCGAAGGGCGTTTGTGCGGCGGGGACGAGTTCGTCGCCTTCTGCCACGTAATGCACACCGTTGATGGTGTAGCGCCCACCCGCCATAAACGCCGGGATGATAAGCACACCGTCTATGTTGCCCTCTGTCTCCTCCGCCAGAATGTCTGTTTCTAGCGGGAAGTGCCCACGCAAGGTGCTGTCGCTGCGGCTGATGACTACATAATCGCGCCCGGTCTGATTCGATGCAGTGCGCAGGTTGGCGGCAATCTCCCGGTTGAGTTCCGCCGCCTGGGGTGGCGTCATGCTGCGCGTGTTGGTCAGCACGAAGACAGCAGGCGACGGGTCTTTGAACACGCCCGTTAGCACGTCTGCCTCCCATGATGTGAGCACTGCCACATCATGTACGGTTTGCGTGCCTGTGGGGTCGTCGTCCAGGATGATAACTTTGTCGCCTTTAGCGGCGAGCGCCTCGCGGATTTGCGGCATCAAGTCGTCTGCAGATGCTTCGGGGAGCTTGGAAAATACCGCGTCTCGCTTTTGGCGTGGAAGGTCGGTCATGGTTCTGTGCTCGTCGGTGGTTCGGAAGTCATTTCTATGAGAATACCATGTGTGCTGCTTTTGTCGATAAACGCGGCGTGCCGCCCGTTCGGACCGCCGCCGGGTTTGTCGTTTTGTGGTTTTAGCCCGTGCACGGGCAGCTCATCCATGGTTTGCTGCACACTATCCACCAGAAAGCAGAAGTGATGCAGCCCCTCGCCGTGCTCGTCTATCCACTGGGCAACCGGGTGGTCGTCCGTTAGCGGCTGGATAAGCTGCAACTGTGTGTTGCCCATATCCAGGTGTGTGAGCAGCAGGGGTTGGTCTGGGTGCTGCTGGCTGAACAGCACCGGAAGCCCCAACTGGTCACGATAGAGCGTCAGCGCTTTTTCGGTATCACGCACGGCAATCGCCAGGTGATCTAGCCCGTTAAACATACCGCTAGCCCTTTACCGCGCCGACCATCATGCCGCTGACAAAGTAGCGCATAAAGAACGAGTAGATGACGACCACCGGGAGTGACCCCAACAGCGCCGCCGCCATTAGCGACCCCCACGCGAACACGTCACCGCTGGAGAGCGCGTTTGGCACCCCAACCGGGATAGTTTGCCCGCCAGAGGACGGCAGCAGTACCAGCGCGTACAAGTACTCGCTCCAGGAGAGCGTAAACGTGAAGATGCCCGCGCTGATGATGCCCGACCGTGCCAGCGGCAGCGCAATCATGTAGAAGGACTGCCAATAGGTCGCACCGTCCACCCGCGCAGATGCCTCCATGTCGTCTGGAATTGCGCGGAAGTAGCCCATCATCAGCCAAGTACAAAACGGCACCATCATCGTCGGGTAAACCAGCACCAGCGCAAACAGGTTATCGTACAGTCCCAGGCGTTGCACAATAAACGCCATCGGGATGAACAGCAGGGTTTGTGGCAGCAAGTACGTGATGAAGATCCCCAGCCCCATTGCGCCCCTGCCCACGATGCGGTAGCGCACCAGCGCATAGGCAGCCATTGTGCCGACGATAACAGAAATTACCGTTGTCGCAGTGGATACCAGCAGGCTGTTCGTCATCCAGCGGACAAACTGCACGCGCCCTTCTACATCAAACAGGTTTGTGAAGTTCTCTAGCGTGGGTTCTACCACACCCAACGGTGCGATGTTGTTGGTGATCTCCGCGTTCGGCTTGATGCTCGTCACTGCCATCCAGAAGATGGGGAACAACCACAGCAGGACAAAAATAACCAGCGCAACCACCGCCAATGCGTTCCAAATGCCCTCTTGAAAGCGACGGTCTTGCCGCAGCGAACCGAATTGTGTGCTTGTTTGTGCCGCCATTAGTTTTTATCCCTCCGTTGCAGGTACCACAGTTGGAATACGACCACAGCTACCATCACGGGGAAGAAGAACAGCGATACCGCCGCGCCCTCACCAATGCGTGCATTCTTGATGGCAAGCTGGTAGGCGTAGGTGCCGATCATGTGTGTGCTGTTGAACGGACCGCCCTTGGTCAAAATCCACACAATTTCCATTTCCGCAAAGGTGCGCACCAGCGAAAACAGCGACGACACCACAATCACAGGCATAATTGCCGGAATGGTAATGTGGAAGAAGCGCTGTACTGTGCTTGCCCCGTCGATGCGTGCTGCCTCAAGTTGATCTTCCGGCACGCCTTGCAGCGCCGCCAGCAAAATCACCGCGAAGAACGGCGTCCCTCGCCAGATGTTTACCATCATCACGGACATAAGCGCGTTTTGCGGTGTGCCCAGCCAGTTAATCGGCTCCAGCCCCACACCCTCTATCAAGATGTTCAGCACGCTAAATGTTGGCTCAAACAGCCACAGGAACACGATCATGCTGAGCGATGTGGGCACCACCCAGGGCAGCAGCAGCAGCCCGCGCAGCACATTGCGCAGCGGGAAGTGACGGTTCAGCAGCAATGCCAAGACCATGCCCAGCACCAGCTTCAGCGGCACTGCACCCGCCGTGTACAGGACGGTGTTAAAAATAACTTTGTCTACAAAAATGGTTCTGCCAACCAAGTCGACATAGTTCTCGAAGCCGATGAAGTTACCCGTTGCTTCCTGGGCAATGCGCGTATCGGTAAAGCCCAACCAGATAGAAAGTACAAATGGGTAGGCAACCATCACGACCAGCAGCAGCAGTGCCGGTGCCACCATCAGGTAGCCGAGCCGCCGTTCGTCGTCCGTCCAGCGATGCCACCAAGGTTTATCGCGGGCGGGTTGTGCGGGTTGTGCTGTTGTAAAGTACGTGTCAGATCGTGCCATGGGTATCCGTCCGTAACAAAACTAAGCGCTGAGCCACCCCAAAAACGCGGGGTAGCTCAGTGCGGTTGTGCTCAGCCTGGGCTAAGCGTTGTCGTAAATGTCTTCGATTTGCTCGATTGCCGTAGCGATTGCTTCATCCGGGGAAGCAGCGCCAACTGCCACACTACCGAACATATCGCTCAGCACGAAGTCGCTAGCGACCTGGCTTGCAGCAGCGCTGGGGCTGCCGGGCCAGCCGTGCGTGTGTACGTCTTCTGCCAGTCCCTTAAACGCGCTCAGCTTCTCTTCTGAGTTCCATGCCATGTTCGGGTCATCTTCCAGGCTGCGGAACAGCGGGTACAGGAAGGCGAAGCCGTCTGCGCCGAGCAACTGCCATACGGTGTCGCTGTTGATGAAGGTAAGCATGTCCTTGGCAGCGTCAACGTTCTCGCTGCTGTTGAGGATGCCGTAGCTGTGAACCTGACCGAACTGGTTGCGCCCTGCCGGACCAGCCGGGTACAGTGCGTGGTTTACGCTGTCGATGAACTCTACTGCGTCGTTGCGCCCTGCCCACAGGATGCTGGATGCGTTGTTCGTGCAGGATACTTCACCTGCCAGGAACGCACGGTTGTTCGCGCCGTCGTCCCAGGAAGCAACATTCGGGTCCATAGCGTCGTTGTAAAGCTGCTGGACGTATTCCAGTGCCATGCGCGTCTCTGCGGAGTCCAGTACGATGTTGTCTTCTTCGTCGGTTACAGCGCCGCCGAACGACCACAGCACACTAAACACGAAGTTATTGCCGTCGCCGTCTGCACGACCGAGCGAGAAGCCCAGCGGCATTCCCATTTCCTTCAGTGCGGTACCTGCAACCAGCAGGTCATCGTAGGTTTCTGGGAAGGCATCGAAGCCAACTTCTGCGAACAGGTCTTCGCGGTAAACCATGGCGTGTGCAGCGACAAAGAACGGCACCGCACGCCATACGCCGTCAACGACGCAAGCTTCTTCCGCGACGCCGAACCAACCGCCGTTTGCTTCACCGATTGCCTCTGCAATGTCGCTCACGTCCACGAGCGCCTCTGAAAACTGGTGTGGGCGGGCGTGCAGCATCATGATTGCATCTGGACCAGCACCCGTTGCCGCAGCGGTGGAGAGCGTGTCTGCCAGGGCATCGAAGCCCGTAAAGTTGATGTTCACGGAAGCGTCGTTACCGCTTGCCCAGGTTGCCAGTGCACCTTCTAGCAGTGCGTTGTTGGTGGTGATGAACGATCCCCACGTTTGCAGTGTGAGTTCGCTACCCTGTGCGCGTGCCAGCGGGCTAAGGAACGGGCTGTAAGCGCTTGCGGCACTCAGTGCGCCTAAGCCACTCAGACGGAGAAAGTTACGGCGAGAGAGGTTCTTCATAAGAGGTCTCCATTTTGAAATAGACAGTCTATTTGGAATAAACAGTGCATTGGGCACTGGGCTTCCCGTATTTATTTGTCACATGTCAGACAACTTTGCCGAAGTATTACATAACTTGCCCATCAATCGGCTAGTGTCCGTTAATGTGAATCCTTCTCAAGATCTTTACCTGGTCTTTCCAGGGTGTGTTATTAAGGCTATCTACAATAGCCTCACGAATTTGCTGTAAGTCTTGGCTGCGCAGCGCACGGACAATATCGCGATGTGCTGCAATCGCCTGCCGCACGTTCTTTTCCTCGCGGAAGTTCTCACTAATCGAGTTAAAGAACAACTCTTCTACCGTGCGTCCGATTTTTTTTACCAGTGGGTTGTGTGTTGCATCCAGGATGGCATAGTGAAAGTCGAGGTCAAGCCGTGCCAACTCGTGATGGTCAGCTTGTGGCAGTGCCGCCTCGATTGCGTCCGCCGCATGCTCAATGCGCTCCCAATCCTCCGGGGTCGCCTGGCTTGCCGCGAGTTCGCAGTAGCCAATCTCAATCATGACACGCAGCTCAATGAGTTCCGACGAGACGTTTGTACCCAGGATGATCGCAAAAGACAGTGGGTTCAGCAGCCGTTCGGATGGTTCCTCTACGATGTACGTCCCACTACCCCGCCGCGATTCCACAACCCCAATCGCCTGTAGAATCTTCAGCGCTTCTCGCACGGCACTGCGCCCAACACCCAACTGACGGGCAAGTTCAGGCTCCGAGGGGAGCTTTTGCCCTGGTATCAGTTCGCCACGCAGCAGCGCATTACGGATCGTGCCAGTGATTTGGTCAACGACGGTAGGTTGCTGTATGGATTGGAACTGTATGGGCTTTTGCTCGTTCAAAGGGTGCGTCCGGCGATTAATCGTTAAATGAGAGGGTACTAAGTTGTATGACAAATGTCAAGCGCTTTTGTGATTTGCGAGCGAGGAGTTTTCAGTGCGTGTACATCAGGTAGCGACATAGCGTGCTGTGCCCTTTACAGGCAAGGCATTATTTGTATGAATGTGCCTATCACCGCAGCATTCGCCACACCCACATTTTGCGATGGTCGGTGTACTTGGGTATATTCGCGACACCGCATAAATATACCAGAAGCAATTTTATGATGAATAATCTCACTGCTGCTGCTACATTTACAGTGACCGTTTTGTATCTATTTGCGATGCAACCCAGTTCACTGCACGCCGCCAGCATCTCCGTTGAAGCGCCCACCCCCTACGTCAATGCAGACGGCGTTTGTTCACTTGTCGAGGCAATAGACAACGCCAACGACGACGCCCAAACCCACGCCGACTGCCCCCCCGGCAGTGGTGCAGATATCATCACGCTCAACCAGGATGTGACGTTGGACGGCAGTACAACGTTCAACGCATTTGGTGCGACCGGACTACCCGCCATTACATCGGCAGTCACAATCGAAGGTAACGACAAGACCATCCAGCGTGCCACGGCAGCGCCCGGCTTTCGGCTGCTCAGTGTGGACGGGGGAGCGACCGTTACCCTGCAAAACCTCACGCTGCGAGGCGGTTTCGTAGACCAGGGCTTCGACAATGGCGGTGGGGTGTACAACGCAGGCACACTCACCCTCATCAACACCACCATTGCAGACAATCAGGTTGTGTCAATATTTCCATCGGGTGGCGGCATCTACAATACGGGCACACTCACGATCATCGACAGCACGGTGCAAAACAACAGCGTCAACAATGCGACCAACCCATTTGATAATGGTGGTGGCGTCTACAGCACCGGGGCGCTCACCCTGCGCAACAGTACCATCAGCGGCAACACCGCAGCGGAATCGGGCGGTGGCATCTACGTCAACAGCGATGCTACCATCGACAATAGCGTTATCAGCGGCAACGTCGCCGCAGTGAATGGCGGCGGCATGGTCGCTATCGGTGGTGCCTCGGTTGGTGTGCACCGCATTTACAACACAACGTTTAGCGACAACACTGCTGGGGAGCGCGGTGGCGGCTTGGCAACAGGCAGCAACGACATCGAGATATTCGGTAGTACGTTCCGTGCCAACACCGTTACGGGGTCATCACTGGGGGTGGGTGGCGGCATTGACGCTTCAATCGGCAGCATCACAATTACCAACAGCACCTTTGACGGCAACAGGGCACTTGGCGCTGGTTTAGGCGGGGCGTTTGGCGCGGGTATTACCACCACTGCCACCATCAACGGTAGCGTGTTCCGCAACAACAGTGCCGTCAATCGGGGTGGTGCGCTGTATACCTTCGGTGAAGTCATCATCAACGACAGCTTAATCAGCGGCAACACCGCAGATCGCGGCGGGGGTCTGTTCAAAGATGCAAGTAATGTCCCCGGTTTCACGGTGAATCGCTCGACTGTCATTGGCAACAGCGCAACAACCTTCGGCGGTGGGCTGCAACAGAATGGCAACATTCCTGCGGGGCGTTCCACCATCATCAACAGCACGTTTACGGGCAATAGTACGCCGGGTTTCGCGGGCGGCGGCATCATGATGGACAGTGGCGGTATCATCGACATTCGCTACAGCACCGTTGTTGACAACGAAGCAACGAGCGTATCTAACAGTGTTGGCGGGATCAACGCCTTTGGTGGGGAGATGACGATTGGCAGCACCATCGTCGCCAATAATCAAAATTTGGATTGCAGCGCGACCAGCGCCAGCACATCGCTAGACTTCAACCTTACGACTGGTGTTGCCGATATTGCCCTTACGCGCTGGTGCTCATTTATCCCCATCCAACCGAACGACCAGACGTCTACCGACCCGCTGCTGAACCCAATCAGCACACTGGGCAATTTGCAGTCGGTGTATACGTTGCAGGCAGGTAGCCCCGCCGCAGATGCCGTCCCTGTAAGCTGCCCGCCGGAGACAGCAGGCGTCGATCAGCGTGGCGTGCCCAGGGAACCAGGCACATGCGATGTCGGTTCGGTTTCCGATTTTGCCGCAGTGCTGCCGCAAGTGTATTTCGCAGACGCAGACATCACTATTGATGACGAGGGCACGTTCGCTGGCGTCCAAAACGTCAACATCGTCGTCGATAACACTGCCGGGAACCTACCCGCACCCGGCAGCGTGCCTTTAACCGTCTACGTTACGGTGGTGGGCACCGCTGCAAACACCCTAGACCATACACTGGGCGTGGCTACCCCAACCGTATTCGCGTTCAACGCGGGCAACTGGGTCACACCCGGCAATACCGGAACCGTCTCAATTCCCATTGATGTGATTGACGATTTACTCATTGAAGGCGACGAAACCATTGAACTCGCACTCTCCGTTACCGGACCAGGTGAAGCAAGCGCAGGGCAATCACGCGCAACCGTCACCATTATTGATGATGATGCAGCGGGCTTCACCATTGGTGACATACTCGCGGTCAATGATGGCAGTGATACGCTTGGCACATTCACTGTGGTGCTAAAAACCCCGCCAACGGGTAATGTGGTATTGGATGTTGCAGGCAACAACGCTGCCATAGCAGAGGTTGATACACCCACCCTGACGTTCGATGTAGCGAACTGGAACGTACCGCAAACGGTGACCGTCACGCGGGCAGCAGGGGCAACGGCAGACACGGGCGAAACCATTGTTGTGCGGGTGAGCGTCGATGCGAACAACAGCGCCGACGCCTTCGATGCCCTCCCAGCACAGGCCGTCGATGTCATCAACGGCGTTGTCCGCATCGAGGACGGTAACGTGATCAATGATGGGGACGACGATAATGATGATGACGGCGACGATGACGCCCCGACACCGGGTAATGCTCAGCTAGACGACCTGCCCATGCTTGTTCTGGATAGCATCGTTGAGCTACAAACGGCAGAGCGGGCGTCTAGTGCGATGGACACACTCACAGTTCGTTTCAACCAGACCGTGCGTGGTGGCACCGACGCCAACGGCGCACAGAACCCGAACAACTACATCCTCACTGCGCCCGGCAGCGATGGCGCGTTCGACCGCACACTCACCTGCCGCGACTGGAAGCAGTCCGCACCGACTACTGATGATGTACGCCTGCTGAATATTGCTGTTGGCTTCACCACCGACGGCGACGGCACCGAGGTCGTGCTGCAATTCAGCCCGCCGCTGGCAGCGGGCGACTATCGGCTGCTGGTTTGTGGCACGTCGTCTATTGTCGCCGCCGCAGATGAGAGGCTGGTGCTGAACAACGGCGCATTTGACAGCAGCGTTGAATTTACAGTTGGCGACCCGCTCGCGTCGGTAGACATGCTGCCCGCGACCGGCGAACTCCCCCGATGGCGTAATTACATGTTTGTTGCTATGGGCATGATCGCACTGAGTGGCGCACACTTGCTTGTGAGGCTGCGCCGCAACACAGCGCAGCCGTCCAGATGACCGCAGGGCTAGTTCCTCACTTGATGCCGCTGGTTGAAAAGCTCTCGATGAAACGCCGCTGGAAAATCAGAAATAGGATGACCAGAGGTGCGATCACGATGAGTGTGCCCGCCATAAGTTGGCTGTATAGTGCCCCGACTTCTGTTGTGCGCAGCAGCTTGTTAAGCCCCACCGTCAAAGGGCGCATTTCATCGGAGCGGGTTACGATAAAGGGCCACAGGAACTCATTCCAGTGTGCGCTGATGGATATGAGCGAGAAAGCTACGTACGTCGGGATAGAATTGGGCACATACACGAAGCGTATCAACTGCAACCAGTTCGCCCCGTCTACCCTTGCAGCTTCTTCTAACTCATAGGGGACATCCCGGAATGCTTGCCTCAGCAGCAGCGTCCCAAATGCAGACCCCCAATAGGGCAGCATCAACGCCACATGCGTGTCAACCAGGTTAAACGCCCGAACGGTCGCAAAGTTTTGGATTAGGAGTGCGCCTGTGGGAATCATCAGTTGGATGAGAATGATAAACAGCAGCACTTCCCGACCAACAAACTTCATGCGTGCGAAGGCATAGGCAGCCATCGTCACCGTCACCAGTTGAACAATCAACGTTCCGAAAACAAAGATCAGGCTGTTCACATAGTGGGTGCCCCAGGATGTAACCACAAATGCGCTTTGGAAGTTCTGGAACGTAATTTCTGAGCCGAAGAAAATGTTACCGCTTGTGATCGGGTCTTGTTCTGGGCGAACGCTCATGAGAATGGTGAAGATCAATGGAATTAACCAGATGAGACACACGCCGACCGTGAGAACGTCTACAAAATAGCTGCTGGTGCTTTTAGTTTTACGCTGCATCTTTCTCATCTCTCCACTCAAAGAAATAAAAGTTCGCGACCGTGAATACCATCAGCATAAGCAGCAGGATAACGGTCATGGCGTTGATGTACCCCCAGTTGCGCGGGTCGGGGAACTTTTGGAAGATATAGTACAAAATCATATTGCTAGACTCCCCCGGACCGCCTTGCCCAAGCGCCTGGAGCTGTTCCACCATCTGGAATGCCTGTGTGACCGCAATAATGAACACAAACAGCGTGGTTCTTTGCAGCAGCGGCAGCGTCAGGTAGCGCATCTGCTGCCAGGCATTGGCTCCTTCAAGCTCAGCAGATTCATACAGTTCCCTGGGGATGTTCTGCAAACCTGCCAGGTAAAAAATCATAAAGTATCCGCTTTGCTTCCAGATGATGACGATAATCACAGAGAGCAGCGTCATCCGTCCTGTGCCAAGCCACTGGACGGGCAGTATGTTAAACGCTGCCAGAACGGTATTGATGAGACCGATGTTCTCCGCATACAAGAAAGACCATATGCTCGCCGCGCCAATTAGCGGCAGCAGCGAGGGGTAAAACAGGCTAAACCGCCATATCCCCAGCGCCGGGATCCGGCGATTGAGCAGCACAGCAAACCAGAACCCCAGCGGCACGCTCACCAAAAGGATGCTGCCGGAAAAGATGAACGTATTCCGCAATATCATCGGGAAGTTGTTGCTAATGTCCGGACGGACAGAATTTTCAGCGTCGAACAAGTCGATATAATTTTGGAACCCGACGAAGCTCTCCGTTTGCTGGACGGTTAGCGGCGGGCGGTAGAGGCTATCGCGCACGGCACGCATGGTCGGGTAGATTGTGAATATAATGATTAGAATAAGTGTTGGTGTAATCAACAGGTACGGAAATATCACTTCCCACAGGCTTTTTCTATGGGAACGGAAAGATGCTTCTGCCATGTTATCTCGCCTATGCAGCTAAAGCTGCCTTACTGCTTGGAGCATGAATGCGTTGTAACTGAGGTGATGTTCGTGCCGGGGTGCCGGCTAGCGGTGCGCGACACCCCAGTGTTATGAGTCGATAGTAGGATCAGAGCCTACATCCGATGGGCGAACCTAGCGGTACTGCGACAGGATTGCTTCTGCCTCAAGCTGTGCCTGGTCGAGTGCTTCCTGCGGGGTTGCCTCGCCAGCAATAGCATCGCTGATCGCCTGGTTGAAGATAGCGCGAACGTCCAGCCCCTGGTGTGTAGCCAGTTCCTTGTCAGCGAACTCTAGCTGACCGCGTGCAACACCATACTGCGGGAACTCTGCGACCAGTTCCGTCAGCGCTTCGCCTTCCCAGGAGGACTGGCGTGCTGCGATGTAGCCCGTGCCAATCGTCCAGGTTGCCTGGTTTTCTGGCGTGGTCAGGAACTCAATCCAGCGCCAAGCAGCAGCCTGCTCTTCTGGCGTGCTGGTGCTGAAGATGTACAGGTTACCGCCACCAGTTGGCGTACCGAAGTCTACATCGCCTGCGGGCAGGTAGCCAACACCAACTTCAAAGTCAGCATTTGCGAGGATGTTCGTGAGGCTGCCGGTTGTGTGGTAGATCATTGCTGCCTGACCACTGGTAAAGGCAGTGGGCGTGTCTCCCCAAACGATCACACCGTCGGGCATAATCTCAGCATCGTCAGCCAGTGCGATGAAGTCTTCCAGTGCAGAAACAACTTCTGGCTCGTTGAAGAATACCTGGTCTGGCGCGTCGCCTACAACGTTCTGACCGTTACCAATCGCAAAGCTCTGGAACAGCCAGTAGGGGAAACCGGAGGAAGGAATCAGCAACCCCCAACGTTCGCCGTCCGGCAGGGTCAGTGCCTGACCGTACTCAATCAGCTCTTCGCGGTTTGCCGGGGGAGCTTCCGGGTCGAGACCTGCTTCTGCAAACATGTCTTTGTTGTAGTACAGCACAGGGGTGCTGCGCTGGAACGGAATCGACCATACGACACCTTCGCCGTCTACGCTGTTGCGCATGAACGCGGGGAAGAAGTCCTTAGTATATGCTTCGCCGTCCGGCATTTCGTCGATAAACGGCTGTACCGGCACAATGAACCCGTTATCAATGAAGGTTTGCAGGTCAATCGAGAGCATTACAGCAACATCCGGACCCTCACCAGTGCCCTGGATCTGCGTCTGGACAGCGGCGGAGATGTCATCGTAGCCGCCCTGGTAGCTCACATTTACCTGTACATCGTCGTTCTGTGCGTTGAACTCAGCAGCGTAGTTATCGAAGATTTCTGCAATCGGACCACCAACAGCGGTCGGGTAGTAGAAGTCGATCTCGACAACATCCTGTGCAGATGTGCTGAGCGGAATGCACAGCAGCAGTGCAATGAGCACCATCGGGTAAAATTTCTTCAACATGCCTGTCTCTCCTCTAGTGAACGTTTTACCAAGTGTCGCAGCGTGCCACGCAATCGGCGCACTACGACTGAGATAAAGCATTGGAGCGGTTGTGCGCCAACACATTATTTCACTACTGATCTGTACGGAAATAATAATTTTTGCCGAAGCGTCAGCCCGTTCTGTCGGTGGCGGTGTGCCTCTTCGAAGGGGAAGATCGGCGTTGTGTGTTCAGGGCACCCCTGCTATCGGGCACAACTGCTTTTAAGCCGCTGTATTCTGCCAACTGAGCGTCAATAGCCCAAGAACTAACGTTTAAGGTTTCACCAATGTATTTTTAAGTAACATAATAAATAAGTGAGCTCTTCGAAGTAACTGTTATGCGCGGTGGGGGGCAAGTGCACACTGTGGTTGGGTACCGATGGAGATGGTAATGCGGTTACACTGCGGTTCGTCAACCCACCGTATGGCGGTGAGACCTTGGTGCGGGGGGTGGCAGTGGCGATTTGCACAACAAAAAAGGGCGACCCGTGAAGGTCGCCCGTTAGCGTTAATTCACCAGCAGGTTGCCCAGATTATTCGACTTCACCGATGCGCTCTGCGGATTGAACGTTGTCCGTCGTCAGCAGCACAGGTTCCAGCAGGATGGTATCTTCTGCCATGACCTCGCAACCGCGTGCCGTCAGCACTGCCAGGCGCATCGCCGTGCGGATTTGCCCACCGGGGAACTGCTCTACCGTACCTGTCAGACCGCCGTCCTGTACGCTGCCGATTGCCTCCGGCAGGGCATCAAAGCCCAGGATCGCTACCTGATCTCCCAGCCCTGCCGCCTGCACGCTTTCCAGTGCACCCAGCGCCATGTCGTCATTGGCAGCGATAATCACATCGGGCGGCGTTTCCAGCCCGGCAAGCCCAGCCTCGGTCACGCTAGCGCCCTCGTCGCGGCGGAAGTTTGCCGTCTGCTCAAACACGATCTCGTAGCTGTCGCCCGCTTCTTCCAGCACCTGGAACGCGCCTGCTTTGCGGTCAATTGCAGGACCGGAACCCGGCTGCCCTTCCAGGTAGAACACCCGCGCACCGTCTGGGTAGTTCTCAAGCACCCACTCCGCCTGCTTCATCCCGCCGATGACGTTGTCTGCGCCGACGTGTGCCAGAATGCCGTCAACACCTTCAACGCGGCGGTCTACGGTGACAACGATCATCTCGGCGTCAACTGCTTGCTGTACGGCAGGTGCCATCGCGTTCACATCCAGCGGGCTGATGACAAGGACCTGTGCACCCTGCACGATTGCTGCCTCAACGTCAGCGGTCTGCTTGGGCACGCTGCTCTGACCATCACTCTCCAGCAGTTCAATGCCGCCGATTGCTTCCGCTTCGCTGCGTGCTTCCGACTGCATGTGTACGAAGAACGGGAAGGCGAGGTCTGGCATGGAGCTGGCAACCGTCAGCGCTGGCTCGGCAGTACATGCCTCAGCCTCAGCAGCAAACATTGCGCCACCAGATGCTTCTTCGGTCGCATCCATGTCGCCCATCGGCTCTTCGGTCGCGTCCATGTCCATCATGTCTTCCATGCCCTCAACCTCACCGATACGCTCGGCTTCCATGAGGTTGTCAGCGGTAACGACCTGCGGCTCCAGCAGGATCAGGTCGCTTTCCGGGTCAGCATCGTCACGAGCCTTATTCACAACGATGTTGAGTGCGGTACGCCCCTGCTCACCGGGGAACTGCTCTACGGTTCCGGTCAGACCACCATCGTTGATGCTTGCCAGTGCTTCCGGCAGCGCGTCGAAGCCGAGGATGTCGATTTCCAGTTCAGCAGCGCGGACTGCCTCCAGTGCACCGAGCGCCATGTCGTCGTTGGCAGCGATAATCACATCGGGCGGCGTTTCCAGCCCGGCAAGCCCAGCCTCGGTCACGCTAGCGCCCTCGTCGCGGCGGAAGTTTGCCGTCTGCTCAAACACGATCTCGTAGCTGTCGCCCGCTTCTTCCAGCACCTGGAACGCGCCTGCTTTGCGGTCAATTGCAGGACCGGAACCCGGCTGCCCTTCCAGGTAGAACACCCGCGCACCGTCTGGGTAGTTCTCAAGCACCCACTCCGCCTGCTTCATCCCGCCGATGACGTTGTCTGCGCCGACGTGTGCCACGATGCCATCAACACCTTCAACGCGGCGGTCTACCGTCACGACCACCAGCCCAGCGTCAACCGCTTGCTGTACGGCAGGAGCCATCGCGTTCACATCCAGCGGGCTAATCACAATGCCCTGTGCACCCTGCACGATTGCCGTTTCAACATCGGCGGTTTGCTTGGGTACGCTGCTCTGTCCGTCTGTTTCTAGCAGTTCGATGCCGCCGATAGCGCCTGCTTCGTCACGGATTTGATCTTGCATGTGTACAAAGAACGGGAAGGCGAGGTCTGGCATGGAGCTAAGGATAATCAGGTCGTCCTGCGCAGATGCAGGCACCACAACCATCATCAGGAGCAGAGCGAATACAAGTAGTCTCTTCATGTGGAAATGTCCTTTTGGTTCAAAGAAAGTGTGTAAGTGAAGCAAAACAAAAACCACAACACATATTTGCCGCGCAACACCTCCTTGGTGTGGGCACGTAAGCGCATTATGTCCCGGTGGCGTGGGCTTGAAAGACAACGCCCACGCCTTCCCCTGCATGGTGCTAGGTACTACGCCGGGACTTGATAAACTGGTCAAAGGCAACGGCAAGCACGATTATCACGCCGATGATAATCTGCTGTATGTAGGACGAGACATTCATCAGCACCAAGCCGTTCGTCAGCACACCGACGAGTACCGCACCGATGAGCGTGCCCAGAACACCACCTTCACCACCAAATAGGCTCGTGCCGCCGATGACAACGGCAGCAATCACGGTTAGCTCATAGCTCAGCCCGGCGACCGCCTCTGCGGAGTTCAAGCGTGCTGCCAGCACAAAACCACCCAGCCCGCAGAAGAAGCCAACGATCACATACACGCTCAGGATAATCATGTTCACGTTCAGCCCAGCGAGGCGTGCGGCTTCCATGTTGCCGCCAACAGCGTAAACATGCCGCCCGTACTTGGTGAAGCGTAGTATAATGAAGGCAACCAGCGCAAACCCGAAGAAGATAATCACGGGTACGGGCACGGTATCGAACAGCTTGCCCTGCCCCCAGTAGGTGAAGTTCTCGTCGAAGCCGCTGATGGGACCACCATTGGAGAAGTACAGCGCTGCCCCACGGAAGGCGGAAAGCCCGCCCAGCGTCACCACAAACGGCGGTACGCCTAGTCGCGTGATCGCTGTGCCCTGGATAAGCCCACCCAGCACACCAATCAAGATGGCGATGAAAGCGGCACCCGCTACCGACCCCTGCAAGAAGGACACGTCAATGCCCGTCAACGCAGTAAAGAACTCCCCACCTTTGAAAACATCCGCGCACACCAGCCCCGCCAGCGCCAGCAAAGACCCAACCGACAGGTCAATGCCCGCCGTGAGGATCACAAACGTCATGCCGATGGCAAGCAACCCGGTGATGGAGACCTGCCGCATGACGTTCCACAGGTTCAGCGGCAGCAAAAAGCGCGGCTGCAATATACCAAACAGCATGACCAGGAAGATCAAGAAGATGAGCGGCGCAAACCGTGCCAGGAAGTCAATCACGTCAAACTTGGGACGCGACGGAGTTTCCAGTGTCGGTTTAGCGGTTACGTTGTCCATAAGCGTATGCCTCAGATGGTTTTGTGGGTTAGTAAGCTTGGGTCTCTAGTGCCATACGGTGCATCAAGTTTTCTTCGGTCACCTCCGCACGGGTGAACTCACCCGTGAGCCGCCCCTGCCGGATGGTAATGATGCGGTCGCTCATGCTGATGATCTCCGGTAGCTCTGACGAAATCATGATGACAGCGATGCCATCCTGCGCGAGCTTATCGAGCAGTTGGTGAACTTCTGCCTTCGCTGCCACATCAATGCCGCGCGTCGGCTCATCGACAATGAGCACTTTTGGCTGTAGTGCGAGCCAGCGTGCAATCACCACCTTTTGCTGGTTGCCGCCGCTCAGGTTGCGTATACGCTGCTCCGGGCTGGACATGCGAACATCAAGCGCCTTCTGATACTTTTGCACCAGCGCTTGCTCTTGCGGAAGCTGTACAAAGCCGCCTGGCAGCAGCAAGTCTTTCAGCGCAGTGATGCTCAGGTTCTCTCGCACGGCAAGTGCCAGGAACAGCGCCTGCTGCTTGCGGTCTTCTGGCACCAGCCCGATGCCAAGCTGAATCGCTGCGCGGGGCGAGGGGATAACAACGGGTTTACCGTCTACTTTGATGTGACCGCTGTCGAACTTGTCTGCACCGAAGATGGCGCGTGCCAGTTCGGTGCGCCCTGCGCCCACCAGCCCGGCAATACCCAGGATTTCGCCACGGTGCACCTTAAACGAGATGTCGTTGAGTTCGGTGGCGTTGGGGTCGCGCGGGTCACCCTTACGGCTAAGTCCGTGCACACTCAGCGCGACTTCCCCATGCTCCTGGGAGTTCTCCCGCCGGAACAGTTCGCTGGCATTGCGCCCCACCATCATGCGGATGATATCGTCTAGCGTAATCGTGTCAATTGACGCGGTGTTCACATGGCGTCCGTCTCGCAGTACCGTCACCCGGTCGCAGATTTCCATCGCTTCTTCCAGGTGATGCGTGGTGAAAATCACGCTGATGCCCTGCGCTTTCAGCTCGCGCACAATGCCGATAAGCTGCTGCACTTCGTGTTCGCTCAGCGCGGATGTCGGCTCGTCCATGATAATGAGCTTGGACTCCATGGAGAGCGCACGGGCAATCTCCACCATTTGCTGCTCTGCCACACTCAACGAGCGCACAGCCTTCATCGGGTTTAGCTCGATGCCCACCCGTTTCATGACAGTTTCCGCCGCTTTGCGCAAACCGCCCCAGTTCAGCAGCCCAGCGATGCCAGGTTCGCGCCCGATGAAGATGTTTTCCGCAATCGTCAGGTTCGGGACGAGCGTGAACTCCTGGTAGATGGTGACGATGCCAAGCTGCTGTGCGTGGCTGGGGCTTTGGATGGACACCTGCTGACCATCAAATGTGATGGTGCCGTCATCTGGATGGTGGGCACCGGAGAGAATCTTCATCAGCGTAGACTTGCCAGCGCCGTTTTCGCCCAGCAAGCCGTGCACCTCCCCACGATGAATAGTCATAGACACATCATCAAGCGCCTTAACACCTGGAAAAGACTTGCTAATATGCTCCACCTTGAGAACGATTTCAGGCGTCATGGGCGGGAGCACAGGTTGCAGTAAGGGGCGGCGCGGTTCGGTGCAGGTGCACCAACGGCGGGGAGAACATAAGCGGCTTCCTAAGTACAGTATAAAAAACAGGTTTTTTTGACCATCTACGCCTGATTATATTCCGTGGCACCCCAAAAAACCAATATAAACCGCGACTTACTGACTTTTTGCCAGCGGTCGCCCTACATCACACTAAAGTCTTTCATCATTCCCCCCCAGCACGTTTCGTTGACCACTGGAGGTACCACATGGGCGTCGGTGCCATGTTAAACCCAAACCACGGCGTCATTACAGTTTTGTGCTGCCCCGCTGGATCAGATGGAAGTAGTTATCCTTGCCCACCTGCCCACCCTTGAGCGAGATTTCCAGCCCCTCAAAGCGGGGTTTGCTAGAGCGTGCCCGGCACAGCGGACCGCCCGGCGCAATCGGCATAACCATTTCCAGCGCGTAGATGCCAAGCTGCTTCGCAGCAAAGCCGCTGGTGTCTCCCCCGGCAACACACACCCGCTTGAGGTCGGTACGCTCGACCAGTTCGCGCAGGATGATGCCCTGCTGCTGTGCCACGCGGTTGCCTGCTGTCGCTGGGTCTAGCCCGGCGGACGCCAACTGCTGCCGGGTTTGCTCGATGATCGGGTCATCGGTGCCGCGCGTGGCATAGATGACGAGGTTCTTGCCCGTGCTCAGGTGGTGCAGCGACTGCTCGACAGTGTGTTCGCGCTCGTCTGCTTCTGTGGCAGGGTCAGCAAGGCGAGGGGTGTTCAGCGCCATGGCGGCGTAGCCCTGGTCGAGCGCGTATTGAATTTGCGTGTTGGTGAACTGAGCTGCGCTGCCGCTCATGACGAGCAACTGCCCCGCTTCACCCGCATCTGGGAACGGTTCTGGTTCCGCGACCATGCCTTCCGCCTGCCAGTGCAGCGCCAGCGCATATTCCAGCCCGCTAGACCCCACCACGAACACGGGTTTGCCGCCCGTGCGTGACCAGATGAGCCCGCCGACCTGCTGCAAGTGCGCGTCGTTGATCGTATCCAGCATGACAATGCGTTTGCCGTCCGCAACCAGGTCATCAAAGGTGCTGCGCAGCGCCGCCTGCGACTGCCCTTCTAGTTGCAGCACATCAATTGAGCCGATTGGCATGTCCGTCTGTTCAGCGAGATGCAGCCGCAAGTCCGCCTCGCCCATCGGCGTGATGGGGTGCTGCTGCATGACCGGGTGACGGTCAAGGCGGTGGGTTGTATCACCAATGGTGGCGAACAGATTGCCAAACACGAGATAGCGCTTGAGCCGGGGCGCACCCACCACCAGCGGGATCACAGGTGGGTTAAAAACCTGCCAACCGATCTCCGCCGCGTGCCCGATGCTGCCCACCGTGGGTGATGAGTCGAAGGTGGAGCAGATTTTGTAGTGCACCAGCGGCGCACCCAGTCGTTCCAGCGCCTGGAATGCGGGCGTCAGTTCGGCGGTCATCTCATCCGGGGACATAGCGCGGCTGGTACCTGCAATACCGACCGCCTTTGCCCAGCCAAATTCGTTTTGCACCTGTTCTGGCGTGGGCGCGTCCAGGAACAGCACCGTGGGCACCCCACCCAGGCTCAGCGCTTCCATTACATCGGTGGATCCTGTGAAGTCATCGCCGTAGTACGTCACCATGAGGTCACTCATGTGCGTACCCTGTACTTTTCGAGCGCCTGTTGCAACGCCTCATGTGATTGGGCGTAATCTGCCAGTGGGATACCCTGCGATGCTGCCTCCCATGCTTGCAACAAGCTGCGCACACCCGCTGCCGGTCCGCCGGGGTGCGCCATAATCCCCCCACCGGACAGATACATAAAATCGCCGCTGCCAAGCTGCCCGAACGTGTCCGGGATTTGCCCCGCCCACTGCCCGGACGAGAACACGGGCATTACCGTGTAGTCCATGTGCGCGTTTAGCGGCGTGAGGCACGCCCGCGCCGATGCCATAACCGACTCATCGGTCTCGCAGAACTTGTTGCGTAGCCCGTTCACATGCAGGTGGTCTACCCCGGCAATGCGGAAGAACTTCTGGAACGCCGTATATTCCATGCCCAGCAGCGGGTGCCGCGTGAGCATCCCCCAGCCGTTGCGGTGCCCATGGATGGGCAATTGACTGTGTTCGCGCAGCTTGGCGATGGCAGGCAGCCCCACTTGCAGTATGTTCACCATCACGCAGGTGCCACCCTGCTCCAAGATAAAGTCGTGGCTGCGCAGCATGTGGTCAAGGTCGCCGCTGATGTTAAACGCAACCATCACCTTTTTACCCGTGCGGTCGGCGTGGGTGTTTACCGCCCGCATCACATGCGTAACCCGCTCCCTCAGCGGGGAGTGGGGTGAATCTGCCATGAGTTCATCATCTTTGACGAAATCTAGCCCTGCTTCTGCCAGCACCCCGACCAACTCACCTGTTTGCTGGGGGCTTAGTCCCACGCTCGGCTTGATGATGGTGCCGAATATCGGGCGTCCTGCCACGCCAGCGAGTCGCTGCGTGCCCGCCACCCCAAACTGCGGACCGGGGTACACCTCCGCGAACTGCTCCGGCACGGTTATATCCAGCAGCTTAAGCCCGCTAAACGGCGACAGTTCGTACAGGTTGCCGCTTACCGTCGTCATGAACACGGGCAGGTTTGTGCCCACATTCACGAACGGGAACGAAATCACCACCTCTGCCCGGCGGTAAGGCGCACCCCCCTCGGCGGGGCGTGCCCCCGGCAGCGATGGCGCGTCTACCGTGCCCAGGTCGGTGATGCGCTCTACGCGGGCGCCGTGCGCGGCACGTAGTTCATCGGTTTCCCCGTGCACGCGCATGAACGTCCCGGCGGACTGCTCCCCTGCCATGATGCTTGCCGCTTGTTCGATGTCCTGTGCGGTTTCGATCAGGTACGTTGCCGTGAAACGTTCGCTCATAGTGTGCCGACCTTATACGGTAGTCCCGTTTTTGCAGATTCATACGCGCCAAACACCAGTTCCAGCGTTTTCAGGTTGTCTGCACCGGATGTTTCCGGCTCTGTTTCACCACGCAGCACATCCACCCAGTGCCGCTGGATAGCGACCACACTGTCCTGGATCGGTTCAGCGGGCGGTGTGCTCCAGGTGTATTCCAGCGGTGGCACGGTTTCCGTCGTGGCATCCTGCCCAACGGTGTGCACCAGTTGGTGGCGATGGTCAAGCGTAACTGAGCCGTTTGCCCCTTCCAGGTGTACCGACGTGCGCGGGAAAATCTCCTCTGCCATACGTGAGGCGTAGCTGCAATCGACTACACACGTTGCGCCACTGGTCATCTTCAGCAGGATGGTTGCCACATCTTCGCCTTTGATGTTCGGGTTTACGCGCTGGGTCGTGCACATGATGTCGTCGACATCGCCCAGGTAAAAGCGGGCGAGGTCTAGCAGGTGAATGCCCAGGTCGTAGATGATGAAGCGTTCGTCTTCTGCCAGATACGGCTGGTTCTCGTACACATCGTAGCCGCTGCGCCAGTACACCCGCCCAAAGAACAAGTCGCCCACATCGCCTAAGTGATCTTTCACGGCACGCAGCGGGCGCTGCCAGCGGAAGTTCTCATGCACCATCAGTTGTACGCCCGCATCGGCGCACGCCTGCACCATGGCACGTCCATCGTCCATGTCCAGCGCAAACGGCTTCTGGCAGATGGTGTGCTTGCCGTACTTCGCCGCCAGTTCTACCAGCGGGCGGTGTGAGTTCACCGTTGTGATAATGTCCACAAAGTCCAGGTCAGCGGTTTGCAGCATCGTCTCCGCATCCGTGAACACCTGCGCTACACCGAACGTGTCCGCTGCTGCCCGCGCTTTGCTCTCGTCCAGGTCACACACGGCGACGATCTCCGCGCCGTCTACTTCCTGCCAGCCATGCAACTGATTTTGGGCAAAAAAGCCTGTACCGATCACCCCACCCCGGAACATCACGCCAACTCCCCGTCAATGCGTGCTATGGCGAAGGGTGCCAGCATAATCGTCAGGTCATCCGCGCTGACGGACTCGCCTGCCGCCGCCCGGAATGCCGCCGGGTCGTTCATGGCTTGCTGTGTGTTGTCAGCGTCCATCACCTTGATTGTCGCGCTGCCCTTCATGCCGCTGACGCGCACCTGTTGTGCATCGCCCGTCAGGTTTGCCAAGAGCACACGCGCTTTGCCGTCCTTGTGCAGCGCCAACCCATCGACCCACAACGGTTGGTGCGAGTGTGTGACGTGAACGTGCCCCCCCGCGAACTCGGTCACATCCGCAAAGACGTGATACATCGGGTACACTGCGCCCGGCACCGACAGGAACTTATCTGGCAGTGGGGAACCATCGGCGGTTGCCATCACGCCCAGCCAGCCCACCGTCTCATAGTAGGTCACACTGTCCGCGTTGCCCTCCGCCACGTACTTGATGCTGCCCAGCGTCCAGCCGGCACCAAACAACGACATCTGCCGCACATCCACCTGGGACGGCAGCTCGCCGGGTGGGTTTTCCGGTTGCGGTCCGGTGGCATTGGGGTTCCAGCGCATCTTCAGCGTAATGGGGCTGACTTTTACGGGTTTGCCGCCGCTAAAACCGTAGGCGCTGTCCAGGTTGGTGCGCTGTGCTGCCAGCGTTTCTACCAGATCAACATTTTCAAAGGCGTGCACCTGCGGGTTGAGCGAGAATACCACGAAGTCCATCACGGCAGTTTCCGGGCGGTCGCGGTTTAGTTCCGTGCAGAAAGCATCTGTGCCGCCGCCGATAGGCGCACCTGTTAAGTGCTTATGTGCCATCTCCATCCACTGCGTGCCCGTGGACTTTTCATCCTCATGGAAGATGAGGTAAGCGCTGACTTGCGGGGTCAGTTCGTCGATTATGCCGCGAACTGTCTGTAATTCTTGCTCGGCGTCGTCACTCAGGTGGACTGCTATTTCCAGCGCCGCCCCGATCTTCGCCGCCTGGTCTGCTGCCTGCCGCAAATCCGCCTCGATTGTGTCGCCGCGCACGTCCACGCGCAGGTGAGACAATCCTAGCGCCTGCAACCGCTCAATCTCGGTGGCGTTCAGGTCTTCACCGTTGCTTGCCATCCCCAAGCCGATGCCGGGCAGTGGTTTCGTCTCGTTTTTGATCTCAAACACAACGACGTCACTATCTGCGCTGCTATCTCCTGCGGAAGACGTGTCACCGTGCAGCCGAACGGTGATCGACTGGAAAATCTTCTCGCCCGCCTGCACCTCCACCGGGAAGGGCAGCGCCAGCGGTGTGCAATAGGTTTTGTAGGAGGCGTCCGTCCAGTTACGCTGGTCTTCCATCTCGAACACATCACCCTCAAAGCGGATTTCCACACTGGCACCGTCCCCGGCGGCATGGCGCAGCGACTTAATATCGAACACGGGCTGGTGCGGCGATATTTCAACCGGGAAGGTGGTTTCCTCCGTGCTGCCGTCGGGATGCTCAACCGTCATCGACTGCCCGGCAAGATCCATCGGGTGCAGCACACAAAAGCCAACCCGGTTGCGCTTGAATGTCGTCTTTGCTTCGCCATCGAAGGTGAACGTAACCACCCCTTCGGCAGTCCCCTCAATGGTGCCCGCCCACACAAAGTGAATATCATCCTGCTGGTGTGTGGCGGTGTACGTGATTTTGAACGCATCCGTGCCCGCCTCCATGTTCACGTCACTCAGCGTGAGCGGGATGGTATCCCAGTTCTGGTTGCGTACTGCTGCATACAAGCGCCGTACCAGTTCGTGCTCCCCATAGCGGATGTAGCGCAGGTCGCCGTTGTCGTACAGCATCGTCAGCGGACCTGCCCGTAGCGAGATCATCTCCGGGATTGGCTCGTCCTTGCCGTAGTAGATTTCTTGTGTCTTCAGCATGGGTGATAACCTGTTCTATCTTTCAAGAAATGTCTTTAAGTAGTCTACACTCTCGCGTGCCCACGCATGTTCTTTTTCCACCGTCGCCTCAATGTCTACCTCTGGTGAGGGCCACAGTTCCAGGATGGCACTGAACTGCCGTCCCATACTTTGCAACTGCCCTACCAGGGACGGGACATCCAGTTTCCCCTGCCCGGCGGGTGTACCTTCTATTGTAAAGCCCATATTTGAGGGTACCCGCTGAATCGTAAAATCCTTGACGTGCAGGTTCACCACATATGGGGCAAGCGTTTGGACGACCACTTCAGGGCCTTCCAGCGAGCCAAATGAGTTCACGGTGTCCAGGCAGATGCCAACGTGCGGACTGTCAATCCGCCGCAGGATATCGGCAAGCACTGCTACCGGAAAGCGGTCGTGGTTTTCAATCGCTAGCGAGACGTTTGCCCGCTCGTAAGCTGGCATTAGTTCCCGCAGCGTGCTCACAATCTCGTCCGGCGTGGGGTGATGTGTGGCAGTATCGACCACCACACGCACAATAGGCGATCCGCAGCGCTGGGCAATGTCCAGGTAGCGTAACAGGTGCTCTGGTGCGATGCCGCGTGTGCCGACCTCCATGTCGATGCCGAGCGTTTTTGCTTTCACAACTAGCGCATTCAGTGCCTCGTCGTCCAGCGCGTCTAGCGGCAGGTTGTCGGCTATCTGCACCAGCCCCACGCCAAGGTCTGCCGCCGTCTCCAAGAACACATCGTAGCCCATAGGTGTAGCTGGCATGTGCCCCTGCACGCCAATCGACCACGCAAACGCATAGGTGCCAATGCCCAGCCGCGTCACAGCGTTACCCCTAGCAGCACACTCGCAATTGCACTCAGTCGCGCCCGATTGCCGATGTATACCCACATGGTGAACACATCGGTGCCGTGCACACGCCCGGTTGCCCCACCGACGGTGCGCCCGTTGCACTCCATTTCCCCAAAACCACCCAGCCCCCCGTCGTCGTTGTACACATGCACGGAATGCCCGTTGTTACCGGGATCCAGTGGCGGTTCTTCTGCGTACATTGTCGCCGGGTCATTGAAGAAGTTACGCACTAGCAGGTAGCTACGCCCATCGGGTAGCGTGTTCAGGTAGCCCATGCGCCCGGTGAGCGTTGCCGCTTTATAGCCCACCTTAAACTGCTGTTGCCCGGTGATGTTCACCTGCACCACACTGTTCGCGGCGTTGCGTGCTTGCGCCGGGGCATCGCCAAAGTACACCGTCGCCTCGGCGCTGCCCGTTGTGGGGATGAACAACTGCCCACCGGGGTTAAGCTGTACCAGGCTCCATGCTTCGCTTACCGCGTCACCCCGGTTGTGCTGGGTGAGGTTTACCGTGTGGTCATAGCCCGCAAACGTCACCTCATCCATGAGTGCTTTGCTGTTGTGCAGGGTGCGCAGTGGGTTTTCGCACGGTGTAATCGTCCGATTGACGGTCAACTGAGCAGTATCCGTCGCCAGGTTGTATGCTTGCAGCTCCATCCGGGCATTGAGCGACCGCCCCTCTAAGGTGTATCCACCGGGATCCAACTGCGGGGGCACGTTATGCGTGCCCCAAAAGTCGTTGCGGTCTGCAATGTTGTACTGGAGTTCTGGCGCAATCCACAGTCGTTCACTGCCCAGGTTCCACTCCACACGCTCTACAAGCGCGGCGTATGTGTCTGAGTCTGCCAGCGCCGGGTTGATCCACGACAGCGACTGCCCCGCCACAAACGGACCGTACAGACGCCCGCCGTATTGTGAAATCACCAGCCGCACATCACCGGGGTACTCAATCACATGATAGGGATGCTTTGCAATGTCGAGTGATACCGTCACCCGCTCGAATGTGACCATGGCTAGGCGCTCGTAATTTCCTTGACGCTCTCTTTAACGCGCTCCAGGTCAAATACGTTCTCTTTCCACTCCGGCAAGAAGATGCGGTCTTTTGCCTTCTCCACTGCCAGCTTTGCGCCATCTGAGAACGGGAACCCGGCGTAGCCAAACAGAATCGCCAGTTCAATCCGCACATGCCCGATCATGAACTGCCACGCCGCCTCACGCGGCACGCCCATCTCCACGACTGTTTCAAAGCCCTCATAAATCGCAGAGATCAACGTGGCAGAGAACGTCTCTACCAGTGCAGGTTCTAGCAGCGCCATCTGCTCAACCGTAATGCGGTGAGACTCGATTACCGGACCGTACATGTGTTTGGCGATTGCCTCACCCTTAGCGTAGTCCGCTTCGGGTCCCTGGTGCAGCGCACACACAATGTGCTGCGAGGCGTGCACCCCCCCGAACCAGTCCTTGCGCTTTTCTTCCTCTACCTCGTCGTGGAACAGCGGCGGGTGGCACGGGTGCGTGACAAAATACGTCAGGTCGTCGCGCATGGGCATTACCTCCGCGTAGGCAGCGGCGGGGTCTAATCCGATGAGCATCGCCCCGGACTTCATCTTGGGCACCACGTTTTCACTGATCTTGCCAATGAGTCGGTCTGGCAGGGCGAGCACAACCGCATCCGCCACGGCGATTGCTTCCGCCTCCGGCGTGGGGGTCAGCCCACGCTCCACGAGGTTCGCAATGCCCTGCTCACTCACTTCGATGTATGCCACATCGTAATCTGGCAGGTCTTTGATGTTATCTGTGATGCGACAGCCCATTTTGCCGCCCGCACCCATCAACGCAATTTTGATAGCCATAATCAACGTCCCTTATGTTGAAACAGTCACAAATACACTAACTTTCCGTCCGTATGGAGCGGCGTTTAAGCTTTTGCAGGTTGGTATCGCGCAGGCTGTCGAAGAAGACCGCCAGGAAGATAATCGCGCCCTGGATCATCGGCTGCAAGTACAGGTTCACCCCGGTGAACACCAGCCCGGCGTTTACCATCTGGATGAGCACCGCGCCCACCACCGCGCCGAACGCATTGCCACGCCCACCAAACAAGCTCGCGCCCCCCAGCACCGCCGCTGCAATCACCGTGAACTCACGCTCCTCACCAAATGCCGTATCCAGGCGACCAATCTGCGAGATGATGACGAACCCAGCAAGCGCAGCGCACACCCCACTGATGATGTACACGCTGGCGATAATCACATTGGTGTTGATGCCCGCCTTCTTCGCCGCGTCAATGTCGTTGCCCACCGCGTAGACTTTGCGCCCGTATGGGGTTTGTGTGAGCGCGATGTGCGCCAACATAACCACTAGCAGGAACAAGATCACGGGCAGCGGAATGCCCAGCACGTTCACCAGCCCCAGGTTCAGTGCGCCTTCCGGGATGTCAATCGCACGCGACTCCGTGAGGAATGTGCCCGCCCCCCGGAACAGAAACAGCGTGGAGAGCGTGACGATAAACGGGATAATCCGCAAGGAGACAACGCAGAAGGCGTTGATGCCGCCCAGCAGAACCCCCATCCCCAGCGCAACGAACAGCGCGGGCACGGTGCCAATCCCCAACTGCCGCATCGCCGTGATGGCAATCAGCGGTGCGAGGTACATGATCGACCCGACCGACAGGTCAATGCCCGCCGTGAGCAGCACAAACGTCAGCCCGACGGCAGCAATGCCCGTGAAAGACGCCTGTTTGATAATGTTCAGGATGCTGCCGGGCTCGAAGAAGTTCGGTGCCTGCACCCCAAAGTACAAAAACAGCACCACAAACATAATCGGTGTGGTGTAGCGCAGCAGGAAAACACCAGGGTTTTCCCGCGCCTGTGCCATGTTCAAGTTCATACGGGCACCTCCTCTCTAAACGCAGCCCGCAGGATGTCTTCTTCGCTGAACGGGCGCTGAGCGAACTCACCCACGATCTCGCCCTGGCTCATCACCAAAATGCGGTCGCACATGCCCATCAGTTCGTCCAGCTCGGACGAGATGAACAACACACTGTTACCCTCTGCTGCCAGGTTGTCAATAATACTGTAGATTTCGTACTTTGCACCCACGTCCACGCCGCGTGTGGGTTCATCCATAATGAACACAGTCGGCTCGGAGAGCAGCCACTTGCCGATGACCACCTTCTGCTGGTTGCCGCCGCTTAAGCTCTTCGCAGACTGCAACACGAGGTCGCCTGCCTTGATGCGCAGTGCCCCCGACACATCCCGCGCAGCGGCGTATACCTTGAACCCGTCCACCAGTTGCAGCGGTGTATTGGCGTAGCTCGGGATGGAAACCAGACTGAGGTTGGAGACTAAATTCGCCTCCATCATCAGCCCCTCTTTGCGGCGGTCTTCTGTCACAAAGGCGATGCGATTGCGAATGCTATCACGGGCGGCGTGCTTACCGACCGACTTGCCCTCTATAGTGATGTCCCCGGCAGCGTACTCGTCCAGCCCAAAGATGATGCGTGCGAGTTCTGTGCGCCCGCTGCCCATCAGCCCGAACAGCCCCAGCACCTCGCCCCGGTGAAGTTGCAGGTTGATGTCCTTCACAATGCCGGGCTGTGACAGGTTCGTGACAGTGAGCATTGCCTCTGTGCTGCGGGCATTACTGCGCGGCGGGAACATTTGCTCCAGGTCACGCCCAATCATCATAGAAATCATGCGGTTTGTGTCGAACTCCGCCGCTGCGCCATCCCCCACAAGCTCACCATCGCGCAGCACCGCAATGTCATCTGCCACGCTCAGCACATCATCTAAGATGTGCGAGATGTAGATCATGGTTTTGCCACTGTCCTTCAACTGCTGGATGATCTCAAACAGTTGCTCGGTTTCGCGGTTGGTGAGTGATGTGGTCGGCTCATCGAAGATAACCACGGAGGCATCTTTGTGCAGCACCTTGGTGATCTCGACAAGCTGGCGCTCTCCCGGCGAGAGGTCATCAATCAGGGCATCCGGTGACAAATCCAGGTTGATTGACTGGAGCAGTTCACGGGTGCGCTGGAACATCTCACGGCGATTGATGAACAGCCCGCCCATCCGTGGGAAGCCATCAATGAAGATGTTTTCCGCGATAGTCAGGTTGGTGAACAGGTTTAGCTCCTGGTGGATGAATGCAATGCCGTTCTTGTCGGCATCTGCCGGGTTGCGCGGCGCATACGGCGTGCCGTTCAGCAGGAGCTCACTGCCCGCGTCCGGCTGCACAACACCGCCCAGGATGTTCATCAGCGTGGATTTGCCCGCGCCGTTTTCGCCAATCAGCCCTAGTGTGTGCCCGCGCTCTACAGACAGGCTCACATTTTCCAGCGCGTGCACGCCAAAAAATGTCTTGCTTACGTTGCGTATCTCTATAATGGCGTCGTTGGTCATGCGGTTTGCTCCCCAAGCCGTCTACGCAGCACATCAAGCAGTGCCGCCGCCAGAATAACCGCGCCCTTCACCATATCCACCTGGAAGGCAGACAGATTCATCAGGTTAAGCGTGTTGCTTAGCAGCACAAAAAACAGCACGCCAAACAGTGTCCAGATGACGCGCCCCTTACCGCCGAACAAGCTGGTGCCACCAATCACCGTCGCACCGATGATGTCTAGCAGCAGCGTGCCTGCACCGAGTGTGGGGCGTCCTGCTTCCAGCCGTGCAGAGTACAAAATCGCCGCGACTGCTGCACAGAACCCGCTGAACATGTAGACCAGAATCGTAATCCGTGCCACGGGCACACCCGAAATCTCTGCTGCCTTGCGGTTGGTGCCGATGGCGTACACATAGCGCCCAAAAACAGTGCGGTTCAGTAGCCAGTATGCCAGCACCATCAGCGCCACGGAGATAATCATCGGGTACGTCACGAACGAGTAAATCTGCCGTCGTGGAATCTGTGACTCTGCCTGCTCGCCAAAATAGAGCGAAATCAAATCGCCCTTGCCCAGCAGAATATAACTTTCTGGCAGGTTGCGAATGTTTTCCGACTGCGTGAGGTAAATGGCAAACGCACTGAAGAAGATCAGTGAGACCAACGTCACCATAAACGCGGGCATGTTCAGCCGAGAGATGGCAACACCGTTAAAGAGCCCCACCAGTGCGCCCACGATGAGCATCACCACAACGGCGACTGGCATTGCCAGTGGGCTGCCCGCCAGCAGACCGCCCTCCTCCGAGAGCACTGTTCCCCACAGCGGGCTGTTCGAGAGCACGTTGCCGTCGGCGGCGCTTGCCATCAGCACTGCACCTATCACACTCACAATCGCCATAATCGACCCCTGCGATAGGTCAATACGGGCGATAATCAGCACGAACGTCTGCCCGATGGCGACCGCGAGTAGGGGCCACACATTGCTAAGCTGGTTGCTCAGGTTTAGCGGGCGTGTGAGGCTGGGCAAAAAATAAGCACAAATCGCAAAGTAAACAACAATCAGGTAAAAAACAAAATAATCGGAAACTAGTAATCGCTGCACCCACCGGGTAACGCGGTTGGCACGGTCAGTCGGTGGGGTGCCACCTGCTGACTGCCCCGCCTGCTGCGCGTCTGGCAGTGGCATTTCGTTTGTTGTAGCCATGAGGTTTCCTCGAAATTGGGAAAGGGCAGGGCGTACCCCACCCTCACACGGTCAAGCGTGTTCGTTATTGGTCGAGGAATCCGTCTGCCAGCAGCACACAGCCCCACATGTCCATCTCACGGAAGTCGATGTTTCCAGCGGTCAGCGCGAAGCCGGGGTCTTGGATAACAGCATTCGGCTGAGCCTCACCCGCTTCGATTGCATCCAGCAGCGCGGTCAGGGTCGCTTCTGCCTCAAAGAACAGGTCCTGCACGCCCGTTGCATCAACGAAGCCCTCCTGAATCAGGCGGCAAGCGGTTGCGTCACCGTCCAAGCCACCCATAATGACATGCCCTTCCTGCCCAGCAGGCACCCACATACCACGCGGTTCCAGCACCGACTGAATGGTCGGGAACAGGAAGTCTGACGAGGTGAAGATGAAGTCAACATCTGGGTTGGACTCAATCGCTGCTTCCAGGTTTGCCAGTGCAGTCGCTGCGTCCCACTCCGTCGGAACCTCAATCGGCTCGTTGAAAATGTCCGGGTACTTTTCAATCACGTTGTAAAAGCCCTGGCGACGCCCCACAGCGTTCGGGTCCCCCAGGTCGCCCACGAGGATAAGCGGGTTCAGCTTTTCACCCGTGATCTCAAAGCGACCGATTGCCTTCTGCGCCATGAACTCCACTGCCTGCTGCGTGATGACTTCGTTGTCAGCAACAACGACAATGCCTGCACTCAGGTCAGACGGCGGGCGGTTGAACACAGCAATCGGCACATCGCTTTCCTGTGCCTCGTTGACGATGGTCACAGCGCTCTCACCGTCCTGCGGGATGATGATAATGCCGTCAACACCCTGCGCGATGCAGTCGCGTACCTGCTCTAGCTGGCGGTTGGCGTCTTCGTTGGCATTGCGCTCGATCACCTCAATGCCCTGCTCTGCCAGCGTCTCGGTAATTGCGCGGTGCCCTGCTACCCAGAACTCGGTTTCCAGGTCCTGGAAGGCGAAGCAGATGGTTGCATCCTGTGCGGAGGCAATGCCCGCAAAGGACATCACGGAAATAAGTGCCACAAGCAAAATAGCAATCTTCTTGTTCATCGAAACACATCTCCTTGAGTTGGTTTTTTTGAAGTAAACGCAAAACTGTATTTTGTATACAATCTTTAGCCGTAATCCGTCCCTCCCGTCTCTCCGTATGCAATTGATGCTTATTCTTGAAGGTGATTGACAGCGAAGCGGCACTCGTTCGCCACACGGTCGTTGATGCGTTGGTTCTCAGCCTCTAGCCTGCTCAGGTCACGCGCTTTGTAGGCATCAATAATGCCCTGGTGATCCTTCACAGCAAGGTACTCATCATAGGTCGGGATTGCTTCTGCACGGATGTACAGGAGTGCCGCAATCTGCGCGACGATCTCCGTCCAGTAGCGCACCAGCAAGGGATGCTCGCTGCTCTCTACCAGAAAGCGATGAAACGCCATGTCGATGCTGCGCACGGACTCAAAATCGTCCGCCACGATAGCGAGGCGTTGTCGCTCTACGAAGTCGTCTAACCGATCATGATCGCCTGAGGTGAACTTGTGGATGGTGAGCCTACCCGCCATGTTTTCCAGGTTGATGCGCATAGAGAAGATCGATAACACGTCTTGCTCTGTGTACGCCCGCACAAATGTGCCCCGGTGCGGTATCGACACCACCAGCCCCTCGCGCTCTAGCAGAATTAGCGCCTCTCGAACGGGGGTGCGGCTCACGCCGAACTGTTCGGTCAGGTAATTCTCAACGATGTGGTCGTTGGGTTTCAGGTGACCCTCAATGATGGCGGTGCGGATTTGCTCCACCACACGATCTCTGAGATTGGTCGCCCGAATTTGCGAGAAGCTGTTCATGAAACATTTTTCAAAAATAAGCATTTGCTTAGATTGTATACAATCGACCGGGTTTGTCAAGCAGTTGGTC
>CAYVGI010000040.1:0-32874 GCA_964451095.1 uncultured Anaerolineaceae bacterium | reverse complement strand
GAACACCGCGTCGTAGATGCCCTGCCCGTCGATAGGGTCTTTTTGGTGATAGGCATCGCCCGTGAGCGCCCAGCCTAGCCCGCCCGGCTGCCGGAACATGTTGCCAATCTTCTTCATGCCGCGCACCGGAGAAACACGCTCCGCGTTTTGCAGGCGTGCCCACATCTGCGGGTTTTCCTGCACCTTGCCCATGTAGAAGTCCTCTGCGCTGGTGCCCTTCGGCGGTGCGAGCGCATCTGCACGCCCCTCCATGCCGATCATTGCCATGCCGTCTGCACTGGGCATCACCAGGAAACCGTAGGTGGGTGTGGGCGCAGCGTAGCCGACAATTGTTGAGTTGTCTGCATCGTAGGGTTGCACGCCCTTCCAGTGGGCATAGTAGATGCTCGTCGGGTGGTCTTCGTGCTTGTCGTGCTCCTGTGCGCCTACCTTGCGTGCCACCAAACTAAAGCGCCCATCTGCCCCTACTACAACCGTCGACGTGATGTGCTTCTTCTCGCCGTTGTGCTTGCCCTCAACACCGATCACCGTTTTGCCCATGCTGTCCCACAGCAAGCTCGTGACCGAGAAACCCATGTACCCGTCCACGCTGTCGTAGCTTAGTGCGTTCTCCCACAACGCATGGTCGAACCGTGCGCGGTCAATGGCGTAAGCATAAGCACGCCCGCCAATTTCCGGCATCGGCAGCTCCGCCTGGAAGTCACCATCTGAAAGCATAACCTGGCGAATTTTCGGCGTATTGCGGGCATAAGCACCTTCGTCTGCCCCGATCTCGTCCAGCATCGCCAGCGTCACCGGCTGGATGATGGGCGAGGACGCCGGATGATCCTCCGGGAAAACCGCCCGCTCCAACATCAGCACACTTACACCTGCTTTACCCAGGTATGCCGCCAGCGTCGAACCAGCGACACGCCCCCCCACGATAATTACGTCATAGTTTGTATTCATTTGCATCCCACAACATCTCTTCTTTTGCGACTATGATTTTGATTATAGCATGGTCTAAACTGCAAATGAACCACCGCGCCAAAATGTTAGTTCTTTTCTTATCCGCATCGGGTGTAGCGCATACCCTGTGTTACTTAACGGTGGGCTGCATAAACCATTGTGCCGCACGATCATCGCTCTATTGCAGGCGCCGCAGCCGTCCGTCGGTGTAGTAAAACACCGGAAGGGCTTCGCCTGCTTCCGTCAGGGCAATACTGACGGCATCACAGCACCCAACGTACTCATAGTAGGGTTCATAGCCGATAGGACGTCGTTCTACTTCCGTAAGGAACCACACACCCTGCGGGAGCGAAACACTTAGAGTGCTATTTTCGGCAGTGGAAACCGCAATGCTTGGCGCATAGGGTATTTGACCATGCATAGACACCAAAAAGGTTCTTTGCTGCGCGGTTTGGGCACCATTCAGGTAAAACGCACTCTCCACACCATTTGGAAACATATAGCTCCACTGGTAGCTTGCAGGAGCGTTGAGAACGATGTGCGCGGGAGCACTTTCCAGGTCATGCTGCGCGAAGTCTGCGATGATTTGCTGCTGCTGTACCCCTGCCTGCCACCAAACATGGTTGATCTCGTGAAGGGCAAAACTGTTCCAGCCGATAAGTAAAATTCCGATCACAGCGATGTATCGCCATAAACGCTCCCCGCTAAACACAAATAGTAGGCTAACCAGTGCAGCAGCGAATACCGACGGGAAGTAGAGCAAGCGATCCCCAACAGGGTAGTAGATTAACTGTGTGTGCAGCAGGCTTTGCATCGGCACCAATGCCAGAACATAAAACACCAGCACCCCAACGATAAGCAGTAAAAGCGTACGACGCGCGTAGTTGACTACGACAAAAAGCCCGATGGCGGCAGCTAGTAACAAACTGGGGATAACTGTACCCATCCGCTGTAAAATGCCCGTGTGAAACAGTACATCAAGTAGGCTGCGGTAAACATACTCCGGTAGCAAGTGCCATCGGTAAACAGCCGAGGCTCCGTCATATCCCCCCACGAGCACTCCCAGGAGCGATGCACGCAGCAGCAGATAGCTGACCAGCACCGCGGTAAACCCCGTCACAGTCCAATACCAGCGACCCGGCGTTCCTCGGGTGGTGCGCAGGACAAGCTCTGCGCCCATTATCATGAGGGGCAGCCCCAGTGTTGCCTCCTTCGCTAGTAGAGAAGCAAAAGCACTGACAAAGGAGAAACCCAACCACGACAAATGCCTACCGAAGAAGCGGTACTCAACGTAACTCGCCACGGACACAAGTGCCAAAAACACCGCAATCACATCTGTCCGTCCGGCAATCCACGTAACCGATTCCCCATGCACAGGCATCGTGAGGAAAATTAACCCGGCAGTGACACTGGCAACACTTGCCTGCAATGTGCGCACACCCACCCACGTCAGCACCCTACACAACACCCACGTCAGCAGCATACTGACAGCGATATGGTAAAGCACATTGGTCAGATGATAACCGAATGGATTAAGCCCCCACACGAGGTAGTCTAGGTATGTTATGAGCGAGATCATCGGGCGAAAGAAAATATCCCCCCGACCAGACCAAATGCCGAATGGATCCCTTTCAACAGCGCGGATAATCTCATAATCGTCTGCATGGAAGTAGCTGGCCAGGGCACCTGCATAGAGCACTAACCCAGCTATAAAAAACATAAATGCAACAAGTCCATAGGTGAGAACACGTTTACGTTGCATGGTTGCCTGTGATCCTGTGATGTTTGCCTACTATAGATGGCTTCCACGGACAAAAGCAAAAACACCGCCACGATGGGCGGTGCTGCATTGTCAGATGCAAGTCACTGTGCGCGTTAGCGATCTAGTGCACACGCGGCTTCAGCATAGCGAAGTGCTCTTGCGGCTGCGGCAACAACGCATATAGGTTCTGTGCCGCCTCCGGTTGGCTGTTCACTTCCAGCGTTTGGATGTACCGCTTGAGCATGGCGCGGATATCCTCAATGCCTTGCTCGTCCAACTGGTAAATCTCGACGGTGGAGCCAGCAGCAATGCGCCGCCGAATTGCCTCGACCGTCAAGCCCATCTCCGGCTGGATGCGCTGATACACCACACCGCCCGTCATGCCTGCACACATCCACGGACCGGGGTCACCCATCACCAGCACACGCCCGCTGGTCATGTATTCCATTGCGTAACCCTTCAGGTTCGCACGGGCACCGATGCCGCCAAGCTCATCGCGCACAGGCTCGTTTAGCTCTGCACCGAAGATCACGTCCGCACCGCTCAGGCGGATGCAGGCGCGGGTGTCTGCGTTGCCCTGCACGATGAAGAAGCCGCCCTGCGCACCATAAGCAAAGCTCTTGCCCACGCTGCCGTCCACGCGCTTACCGTTGTGGTTCAGCCCCTTCAAGATGGTCACGGTGCCGCCTTTCGCGCACTTCGCCACACCATCCTGCGCACCACCTTCCACGAGCACGTCCAGCGGTGCATCCAGGAATGCAGCAAGACCGTTGCCCGGCACCGCAGAGTTGCTGAAGGACAGGTGAATCGCCTCGACTTCCTTGGCGTTGTTAAAGTCCCCACGCTGCAACGCGCCCGCAAGGTGCGTGCCCAGCGCACGGTCGTGCGCCATCACCTGTTCGTCATCGTAGGTGAGTTCCGTATCGCCATAGGCGACGTGCTCTGCCACTACGGACGTAATTTCCTTCGTCAGCGTGTTGCGCGGGCGTGTGAGCCGCCGCCCCACCCCCGGCACCTGCTGGCGGTTCTTTTGCAATGATACACGACGCAGCATAGGCGTCAGGTCGATCTTGTCGTGCATCATAATCTGTTCCAGCAGATCACCACGCCCGACGAGTTCTTGCGCGTCCTTAAAGCCCATCTTCGCAATCCAGTAGCGGATGTCTTCCGCCAGCATCTCGAACACGCGCACGATACCATCAGCAGAGCCTTTCTCCTGGAAGGGACGGAACGACTTAAAGTTGCGTGCCTCCGCTTCCTCGCGCGTCTTGACGTGCGTGGTGATGCCGACATGACATGTCCCCTCGTGGCAGCCACGGCAGATCGTACAGCCAACAGCAACCATTGCCAGCGTGCCAAACCCAACACGGTTCGCACCCAGGCACATCATCTTCACCACATCGCGCCCGCTCTTCATGCCGCCGTCTACCCACAGCTCAACATCCTGGCGCAAGCCGCTGTCAATGAGCGCCCGGTGTGCCAGCATCAGTCCGATCTCTGCTGGCAGACCCACATGACGCAGCGAGTGTGCCCGTGCCGCGCCCGTGCCGCCCTCGTAGCCCGTCAGGTTGATGATATCCGCGCCTGCTTTTGCCACACCCACAGCGATGATGCCCACACCCGGCACCACCGGGATCTTCACGCTAACCTTGGCGTCCGGGTTGGCGGTATGTAGTTCGTCAATGAGCTGCGCGAGATCTTCAATCGAGTACAGGTCGTGGTTGTTGCTGGGGCTGATGAGACCTACACCCGGCGACGTCCCGCGCACGGCGGCAATCTGGTCTGTGACCTTGTAGCCCGGCAGATGACCGCCCTCACCCGGCTTCGCGCCCTGCCCAATCTTGATTTCGATGTAGGCAGCGCTGTTCAGCAGCTCGATGTTCACGCCAAACCGCCCGGAAGCCACCTGTTGACCCCGGTATTTGTAGTAGCGCCCCATAATGTCTGCCATTTCGCCGCCTTCACCGTTCACGCAGATGATTTTCAGGCGCTCGGCAGCGTCCGCATATGCTTTGTAGGAGAGTTCACCCTGCGACCCAAACGACATCGCGCTGATGAGCACGGGCATATTGTGTTCACCAATCTTGATGTTCACATCCGCTGGGTTGACTTCGCTCTCCGGGTTTTCCTTAAGCCCCATCACGTGGCGCACAGCAATGGGGTGCTTGTCTTCCAGCCCGAACAGGTGCTCGGTGTACTGTTGCAGTGTCATGTCGCCCATCGCAACCGCTTCCGCCTTCTTCCACATCTTCGGGTAGAAGCGATCCGGGTTGCCCAGGCGGTTGCGAACTTCGCCGCGCAACTCGGCGGCACGCAACTCGGCATCCTCACGTAGTGCGTCCCACGTCAGCCCGCGCCCCTCAGAGCCGTAGTAGTTTGGCGTACCGAATATGGTTGCCACACCAGCGGAAAGCCCAACCGAGCTAAACGAGTGCCCATAACCGCGCAGTTCGTGGCACCCGATGGTGGACGTCACCTTCTGCAATCCCTTGGTCAGCACACCAACGATTGTGTCCAGCCCATCCACAATGTCCTCAGACGTGGGTTGCTCCTTGGGCGACCGTGGTGCCAGGTTCAGCCCTACCGCATACAGTGAATACGGCAGGATGGCGTTTGCACCCATCGCCACGCACATTGCCAGGTCGTGCAGGTCTCTTAACGCACCGGAGCGCAGCACAATACCCGTCTGGCGGCGCAGGTTCGGCACATACTCTGCTGTACGCAGCGCTCTATCCACCGCCGCTGTCGCCAGCATCGGGTCGAGCCACAGGCGTTCGCCGTCGTACACATCGCTGTCATCCAGCACAATGCACTGCGTGCCGTTCAGCACGGCGTCAATGGCGCTCTGCTGCAAGCGGCGCACCGCCCGATCAATCGTTTCCTCCGGCATGGCACTGGTAGAGAGCACGGCATAACTGCCCTCAAACACATCCAGGATGTCCTCCAGCGTCATCGTGCCGTGACGGTTCGTCACAGCACGCATGTCTTCCGCCGTGCCGATATCCACACCGCCGAGGATAAACGGTGTCTCCAGTTGGATTCGCATGGCGTCTTCGTCAAGTGCGTGCTTGGGATGCGGGCGCACGCCCAACACCACCTGCGTGGAAAACTGTGCGGACTCGCGCTCACGGTCGATTGCCGGGTTGGTCACAACGGCGACTGTCTCCTTGAAGAAGTCCGCCATGTTCACCCGCGTCTTGCTGATCGCCGCCAGCGGACCGTCCCAGCCTAGAGAGCCAATTTGCTCTTTGTTATTCGCCGTAATCGACTGCACCACATCAACGTGATAACGCTCCCAGCCCAGTGCCGCCATGGTGTTCGTGTTAATCTCCGCCACGTTGCTCTGCCAGGGGTGCCCACCTGTGGACGGCGGCACTGCGTCAATTTCCATCTCTGCCACGGCAACCGGGGCAGGCACAGCCGCAACTTGCAGCCCATCGCTGCCGTTTGTGGGTGCACCGGGCGGGGTTTTGGTCGGCGCCGGTGAGGGCGGCAGCGGCAAATCGCTCAGCGACCACGCACGCACAGGGGTACCGCCGTTTTCGTAGCTGCGGTCACGGTAGCGGCTGAGCACATGGCGCTGAATATCCGGGTAGTTCAGCTTCTCGATGTAGCGCCCGGGGCGCACTCGCAGCGCGATTTTTTCACCGGGGGACAGCGGCTTCGCATCTTCGGTCATCACATCCAGGGGGTAAACCCCACGCTCGGACGACACATAATATTCCTTCTCCGTCGCCCCGAACCACAACGGGCGCAGCCCCAGTGCATCCACACTGAACACGGCAATATCACCGTAGCGGGCAGCAATCGCGGCAGGTCCCTGTGCAAACGGACCGAACGACTGGCGAATTTCCTGGTACATCTCGCGCAGTTCCGGCATCGTCTGGATCAGATCGTGCTCGTACGGCGGGAACACCAGTTCCATTGCCTCGATCAAGTCCATGCCGTACTTTACGCACAACGCCTGGATGACGCGGTCAACATCTTGCGAGTCGGAGTTCATCGGATCCAGCGGAATGCCCAACATGCCCGCCTCCATGCGGAAGCGCGAAATTGTGTTGAACTCTCCGTTGTGCCCCAGCACCCCAAACGGCTGCACGCGCTCAAAGATGGGGTTGGTGTTCGTGCTGTAACGGGCGTGCCCCAGCGTGATGGTGCTGGCGTAGTCCGGGTCGCGTAGCTCCGGGTAGTAACGGCGCAGGATTTCTACTGTGCCCTGTACCTTGTAAACCGCACTGTGGGACGACACAGACGGGAAGTGCACGCCCAGGTCTTTTTCCATATTTACCTGCAAGTCGAACAGCGTGCTCTCCAGCTTCTCGGTTTCGACTGTGCCGTTTAAACCACAAATCTGCCAGAAGACCGGTTCGTTTTGCTCTGCGGCACGCCCCAGTACGCCAGTGTTCACTTCGCCTTCACGGTCGAGCAAAATATCCAGCCCAGCAGCGCTGATGGTGCGGCAAATCTGCTCCACCAGGTAGGCAGCGCGGTTGCGGGCGCTGTGCGGGATCATCACATGCGCTACCCAAAAGTTGCGGTCTGTCGCTAGCGTGGAGCGCAGCCGCGCCTGCGACAGCCGCTTCGTCCACAGTTGGCGCGGGATGTCCGTCATAATCCCTACGCCGTCGCCCTCGCCGTCAATTGAGCCGGTGCGATGCCCCATGCGAGCGAGCGCTTCAATGGTTCTTTTTACATTGCCGTGTGTTGCCTGCCCACCCTTACGCACAGAACAGATGAGGGCACACGCATCACGCTCACGGCGATCTTCTATGTGCAGGTAATCGGTTTCATTAGATATGTCATTTTGCATAAGACAGACCCCTCCGTAACAATCATTGTCGCACAACGGTTGTTGGCGCTTTTACGAGCAAGAGCGATAAATTATCTTTATATGAAATAGAGAGTTGCCAGGGTTTGTGTTGGTGAAGGCACACAACAACCACCCGGCATAAATTTGGTGGATTATAACAACAAGCGTAAAAAACCCGTATAGACGGTGTGCAAGAATTTACACAACACCTGCTCGTATAGTTTGTACTAACGCCACGCTTAAGCCTTAGTAAAAACTGTGTTGCACCTAAGCCAACCGATAGACCACAAAATCATTAGTAAGCCCTCAAAGCCTCTAGTTTAACATCATCAAGCGCCGAATGGTCAGCGCGAGGTGCAGCGCGAGGCGTGTCTCCGGGCGGTTGAGGTCAATCTCTGCAATCTGGTTAATGCGGTTCATGCGATACAGCAGCGTGTTGCGGTGCACAATCAGTGCTTCCGCTGTTTGGCTGAGGTTGCCGTGGCAGTTGAAAAATGCTTCCAGCGTCTTAATCAAGTCTGCATGGTTGCGCATATCGTAGTCTTCCAGCTTGCGCAACGTCTGCTCTTTGAACTCGATGAGCTTTTCTTTGTCCGTCAGGCTCATGATGAGTTGGTACACACCCAGGTTGCCGATGTACAGCGGCGTGTCCGTTTGCAGGCGCATTGCCAAGTCCAGTGCTTGAGATGCGTCCCGATAGCTGTTACGCCACGTGCTAATGTCCCTTGCTGCCTGCCCCAACCCGATTGCGACATGCGTGTTCGGGTACTGGCGGCGCACTTCTTCGCTAAATATCTCCGCCAGCTTAATGCTTGCCTCTATCGGCGTCTCGGCGTCCGTCGCATGGAACACGAGTACCTCTTGTTCGCGCTCACGCTGCCAAACCAGCGCGTTCACATGCTGGGACTGCACCACACCGTTCACCAGTGTTTCCAGCCTGCGCATAGACGGGGACTTATCACCTTGCCACGTGAGCACAACCGCGACGTGAACTTGGGTCATATCGTGGTCAAAGCGTTCCCCCTGCCGAATCGCCTCCTGCTGGCTCACATCGCCAATCAAAAGCCGATCCAAAAACGTCCCGCGCAGGCGTTTCTCTGTATCGCTGATTGCCTTTGCCTTCGCCATCTCCAGCGCACACGCCGCCGCGCCGTGCTCCGCCACCAGTGCGTCGATGTCATCAAACGCATTTTCCTGCCCGATCACAGAAAGATACCCGCGCCCCACATCTTTTGTGATAATCGGCGCGACCATGCGTGCCAGCCCCGGTATCGGCAGCGACTGAATCACCACCGGGTTGACCAGTTCCGCCACACGGTGCCGATCTTGTAATTCAACGGGCAGGTTGCTCAGCTTGCGCACATGTGTTTCGACTTCATCCCAGTGTGCCACCAAACCCGGCTGCACTGTGCTGTGGATCGGACGCAGACGTTTGTCCTGCACCAATATCGACTTTCCGGTCAGCCGTGCCATCGCGCTCACCAACTCGCTGATGCCCTCGTTACGCGATGAGATCTCCGTCAGTTGGCGGTAAATCTGGATGCCGCGCCGCTCAATCTGCCCACGCCTGTCCACCAGCAGGCTAACGATTGCCCGCTCTACCGCGCGGATGTGCGTCCCCCCCGGCAGTGCCAGCACAGGCAGCCCGTAGGCGTTCGCCTCCGCCAGGGTAGTGGAGCCAGGGTTTTGGCTGAGCACAACCGCCGCTGCGTTGTTGTCCGTCGCCCAGCGAATTATGTCCAGGTCGTGCGGTGGCGCGGTGCCATTATCTGGCGGGGCAACGAGCAGTATCTCCTGCGGCTGCATTGACGTAGGCATTGCCTGTGCGCCCGGGTAGACCATGCTAAACCACGCGACTTCCCGGCTTAGCAAGCCATCCCCCGCAACCACCCGCGTGCCCAACGGCAGCGCCAGCTTGCGAATATCTTCCACTGTGATAACAGCGTTACTCTCATCCATTATGCACGACCGAGCGAATTAACCCTTGTTAAACTGTGTATTGATTATAACGTCGCGGAAAGAAAGTGCAATTTATGTTTCGCCAGTCACCAGCCCGAAGAAGATAACGGCGGCAAATGCCAACAGCGAAAAGCCCGTCAGGTTCAACGTCTGGTCGATCAGCACGTTCACGATGCCGAACACCAACAGCACCGACCCGATAATCCAGGTGATGGGGCTAACCCGCCATCCTTTGGAATACTGGTAAATGCCAGACCCTAACAACACCACTGCACCTGCCAGCGGCACCAACCAGTTCGGCACCACGACCTGCGCCAGATTCTCGTTTAGAATGCTGAGCAACGCGAAAATGAGTACCAGCAGGAACCACGTCACCTGCTCTACTTTAATCTCATCTTCGCTCTTCCGGCGTGACTTGCTGCGCTTTTTTGCCATACGCTTTTTCTCTTCGTACCCTTGGTTCGGTTGTTTTGCCCATGTAGAACAAGTTTTTAATCGTTCAAATCCTACCACCCACCTGTTCCCTACGATACCCCGGCTATTTCCTGACGGTACCGCACGCAGGTATAGACGCACACCGCCCACCTCGCTACTATGGAACGTCGCGCCGTGTTCGCATGGCACACATTCGCCAGATAATGAAGGTAGAACCAATGCAGAAAACACGCTTGATGACACTCGTTCTCGCTGGTTTGCTCTGCGTGCCAGCACTGATGGTCTATGCCGACGGCGACGACGAAACCCCCACCCCAACCGCACCGTCTGTCGGGCGGCGGGCGCTCACCCAGGGGGAAGACACAACCCCACAACCCGTAGGCGACTGCGAATTCGAGTGGTTCTTCCAGTCTCCGCAGCTCACCACCTGCCCCACTACCCAGGCGACCGAGGGCGAGATGGTCATGCAGCGCTTTGAGTACGGCTACATGATCTGGATTCAGCCAGAAGACACCATCTACGTCATCCACAGCACGGCGGAGCAACCCCGCTGGCAGTCCCTGCCAGACCCCTACGTCGCCGGGATGCCGCAGCGCGACCCCGCCTGGGCAGAGCCACAACCACCGCAAACCTCACAGCCGCGCCTGGGCTTTGGTGCCCTGTGGCGAGAGGAAGATACCATTCGTGGGCGCGTGGGCTGGGCAACCCAGCAGTGGGAACTGGTGTACGACGGGCGTGTGCAAACCGCTGAGGATGGTACAATCTACATGGAAGAACCCGGCGGTGGGCTGTTTGCCCTGCTGCCCGGCGCAGAGGACTGGAAACTGTACGGCGGCAACTAAGCAAGGACAACCATGGCAGAGGAGATTCGGCGGGTAGGCATACTCACGGGCGGCGGCGACGCGCCCGGACTCAATGCGGTCATTCGCGGCGCAGTGCTCACGGGCATCAACTGCTACACCTACGAGATGATTGGCATCCGCGAGGGCTTTGACGGGCTGCTGAACCAACTGCCAACTGTCGAACTCAACATTGAGCGGGTACGCGGGCTGCACATGCGCGGCGGCACCATCCTGGGTGCAGCGAACCGTGGCAGTCCGTTTGCCCGCCCGGTCACCCTGACAGATGGCACCGTCATTGAAGAAGACCGTTCCTACGAGGCAATCGAGCGACTGAAAGCACTGAACATTGACGCGCTCATTGTCGCTGGCGGTGACGGCACCATGGGCATTTGCACCCGGCTGCACGAAAAAGGCGTTCGCATCGTGGGCGTGCCAAAGACCATCGACAACGACCTGGGCGAAACCGACGTGACCTTCGGCTTTGACACCGCAATTGCCACGGCAACCGAAGCACTAGACAAGCTGCAAACCACTGCAGAAAGCCATCACCGGGTTATGGTGCTGGAGGTGATGGGGCGGGATGCCGGCTGGATCGCGCTTACGGCGGGCGTTGCAGGCGGTGCTGATGTCATCCTCATACCGGAAATCCCGTTCCGCCTGGCAAGCGTGTACGACAAAATCCGCCGGGTAAACGCCGCCGGACGACGCTACAGCCTGATTGTTGTGGCGGAGGGTGCCCGCGAGCACGACGGCGAGCAGGTGTTCTACATCGGGCAGCCCGGCGAAAACGGTGCCAAGCTCGGCGGCATTGGCGACCGCGTTGGCAGCGCCATCGCACGCGCACTTAGCACCGAGGTGCGTGTGACGGTGCTGGGTCATCTACAGCGCGGCGGGCAGCCCACCCCGCGTGATCGCTGGCTGGCAACGCGCTTTGGCAATATGGCGACCCACCTTGTGGCGCAGGGCAAGTGGGGGCACATGGTCGCGCTGAAGGGCACAAACATGGTCGCCGTGCCGCTCGAACGCGCTGCTGAGGTCAAGTTTATTGACCCGGCAGACGAAATGGTGCAGATGGCACGCGACCTGGGCATCACACTGGGCGAATAACGTTGCTACCGGACACATCAGGACGGCGATAACGACGATGACAGACGACTACCGCACATCAGACGAACGCAGCGAGGACTGGGAGGGGCGCTTCCAGCCAATGTACCCCATCCCCCGGCAGGATGCCCCCGCCCCACCCGACCCTGCACCACCGTCTGTCGCCCCAGCCCACGCACCGCAACCGTCGCCGCCTCAGGCGCTGTACCGACCCGTGCCGCGCCGCCGTCGGTCTCGTCGCACACGCATCGCGCTAATGGTGCTGCTTGCCCCGCTGTTGCTGTGTGCGCTGAGCGGTATCGTTTACGTGATCTTGCCGCCGCCACCAGTTGATGTGCTCATTTTGGGGGTGGACGCCCGCCCTGGCGAAGGATACGTCACCCGCACCGATACCATCATGCTGCTGGGCGTGCGCCCACGCACCATGGGCGTGAACCTGCTGTCCATCCCGCGTGATCTGTTCATCACTGTGCCTGGATATGGTTCGCAGCGCATCAACACCGTCAATGTGCTCGGAGAGATGGACACACCCGGCACCGGACCGGAACTCCTGAGCGCGAGCATCGCCGCCAGCTTCGACATCCAGCCCGACAAGTACGCCCGCGTGAACTTCGATGCGTTTGTGCAACTGGTGGATGCAGTAGGAGGGGTTACGATTGACGTGCCGCGCCCTATCGTAGACTACCAGTATCCCACGCAGAACTACGGCACCATGACGGTGGAATTCCAACCGGGCAGGCAGCACATGGACGGCGAAACGGCGCTCATCTACGCCCGCACCCGCCACGCCGATGATGACTACGGAAGGGCGGAGCGCCAGCAGCAGGTGATCGCAGCACTTACCCGCAAGCTGGCAAACCCGTTCAACTGGGGTGCGGCAGTCACCGTTATCATCCGCAACGTAGACACCAACATGAACCCGCTGGAAATGGCGCTTTACGCACCGCCAGTGTTGCTGCGCGGCGGCACAGGCACCATTGATCGGTTGGTCATCGACCGGGAGTACATCTCGCCCGGTGCGGGGGGTGCCGTGCCAAACTACGACAAGCTCGCCCCCTGGTTAGATGGACGCTTCGACTAAACGCACCGCTACGCCTTTTCCTTCATGATCTCATCGTAGGCGTGTTGCCACACATCAGGCTTGCGCGTGAACTTTGCCACGTTCACATCCGAAAAGCGCGGCATCAGCTTCACCATGTACTGCGGCATGTCGTCCCATGCCTCGTTGTGGATCATCTCGGTCAGGTCGTCTGCCAACTGGCTCACCCACAGCCACTCCATGCGCAGGTTATCCGCCTTTACCCAGTAGTCGCGCTTTTCCCACGCCGCCGCAGACGAATCAATGCCGGCGTCAATCTCTCGCAGGCAGAACACAATCGCCGCCACCATATCCTTTACCTCGTCGTCTACGCCTTGCTTCTGGCTCAGGCGGCGGAGCAGTTCTGCAATGGTGCGCCGGAGTTGGTTACGGGTCTTCCCGGTGCTCTGGGTATGAATCACACGCGCCATACGTTGTTTTTCCCTATCCTCATGCGTGCTTAGCGGCATTAGTCACCAGCAACCGGACGGATGCCGTTGTAGATCTTTGTGCCGCCGATGGTCTTCAAAATTGTGTTTGCGGGTCTGCCGACGTGTGTTTCCAGCTCTTGCGGCGTCAGCGGTTTGTTACCGTTTTTCAAAAACACACGGAAAATGTTGTCTACCATGGATGTTTGTGGGCTGATGAAGTCATCTTGCTGTGCCGCCTGTTGCAGCGCCAGGTTCAGTTGGTCGTACTTGAACACTTCTCCCGTCTCCGGGTGCACAAAATCCACCACGGCACCCTCTTCACTTTCGCTTAGCCGCGCACGCTCGTCCTCGTTTTGGATGTGACTGAGCAGGTACATGCGCAACTGCGCCGGGTTTTCCCACCAGTCGTAATCTATATGGAACTTGGTATCCAGGTTTGCCTTTGCCAAGGCGCTCGGTCTGGGTATGCCGGGCATGGATGCTCCCCTCTCGGTAATGGTTAAGTTAATCGCGTGGGCTTAGGCGCCAGTAGTGCTCACCCACGTTGTCGAAGTCCGGGTTGTTCGCCAGCGTCGCCAAAATCGGTCCGGGTGGGCAGCGGCGCATAACGTTTAGTGCACTGTACAGGGTCTTCGCGTGCACGTGCCCCTGCGCGTTGATGTTACCCAGCATGGGGATAATGGTGCGCAGGATTGTCGCCAACGGTTGCTGCTTGCTCACCTTGCTCTGGAACAGGCTATCCACGCCCTCCAGGTCATCCACGCCCAGCAGCAGCAGGTCATCGTACCCCGCGCCAATCGCCCGCTTGGAGGGTTCAAAACCGACCTGTCCGCTGTTCGCGGTCACAATCGTCACGTACTCGGTACGCGGGCGGTGTGCGTCAAAGTCCACGATAATTTCCCCCGGATGCTCCCCGCGCCGCAGCCGCACCGTGGAGCCTATCGGTAGTGCGTGCTTGGTGTACAGCGGGTCTAACCCGTGCACGTAACGGTCTTTGCGCACCACCCACGCCGGGAACTGCTCATCATCCTGCGCGTCGATCAGGGTAACTGCAACGCGCTCCGTCTTGCGTGCCGTGGGGAAGATGCGTGCTGCCTGCTGGTTTAGCGGCAGCGTGCCCGCACGGCGGTGCGGGTAGATAATGACCACACGCGCCTCCTGGATGTTCGCCGAGGCAGGAGGCAGTTCGGAGTGTTCGTCCGCAAGTTCGATCTCGAGTTGGAGTGCCTGCGGGCTAAGCGCGTCCCGGTCGTAGGGGATGGGCATGTAGCGCAGCATCACAGGTGTTTCTTGCACCTGCTCTGGCTCCATGCGCCGCAAAAACCAAAGCACCTCACCTGCCGGTCCTACCTCATCGAAGCGATCATCCAGGTTCATGCCGAAGTTCATAGAAAACACTTGCAGTTCTTGTGGCGCTCCCCCCAACCCACCGATGTTTTCCAACACCTGCGCAGTGGTTAACGGTCCGCCCTCGAACATATCCAGCACTGCCTCAGCTAAGTGCATGTGCCCGTCGTTGATTTCCACCATCAAGTCCTCCGGGAACCACATCCCAGCGACGTTTAGCAGTGTTTCGTTCTCCGCGAGTGCCTCGCCCACACGCTCCACAACCACATCAAACACATCGGACTGCAAAACCTGTTCGGCGGAGACCGTCTCGGCGGCGGGCAGCCCATCCCCGTTTTCCCCTGCGCTGTTTAGCTTATGGTCGGGTTCGTAGCCCATGGCAAAGGCACGTGGTTCGCTGCCCGTGTTCAAAGACGAATCATCGAAGACCACGGTCATCACGCCAAACGCACCGTACTCCGGGTTGTCGCCCTCGCGTGTGTCCTGCACTTCGCCAATAGCGTAGTCAAACGCAGGGAACACCACCCGCTGCCCCAGCTCGTATGTATTCGCCGGGTCGTAGGGCACCGCGCCCACAAACCGCTCCTGCAAGCGCTCAACTTCCTGCCGAATTTGCTCCTCAACGAGCGCCTGCGCGAGCGTGCGGGTGCTCATTGGGGTTTCCCGCTCCAACAGCAGCGTCGTCAGCCGATCGAGGTCATCAGGCGTCACAGTAAAGTCTGCGAGCCAGCTTTCGAGTGATGTCACCATGTAGTTACGCCTCCGCAGGTGAAATGGAATGGGTCAGTATCGGGCGTTGCTGTCATCTGCCCGACGATAGCAATGTGAGGGTAGGGTCGGTTGGGTGTGCCGCGCACACGCAGGGTTTTCGTCAGGGTTAGTTGGGGATAGTCGCTCATGCAGTCGGCGTTGTCGGGTTTGGGAATTATTTTCTGCACACATGCCGAAGTTTTAGTATACAGCGATAAACCATTCGGACGCAAGCGCCGGGTTGACCGCGTGTTACCCCACTATTATACTTGCGGACTGTAATAGACAAAAAGAGTCCACACACAAGGTGAGTCATGTCGACCAAAAGAACATACCAACCTAAGATTCGCCGCCGCCAGCGCGTGCACGGTTTTCGCAAGCGCATGCAGTCCAGCGGTGGGCGCAACGTGCTGAAGACGCGCCGCAAGAAGGGGCGCCACGCACTTGCAGTAAAACCTGGGCGTGCCAAGCGCGTAGACTGGAACGGCACCAAGGGCAAGCAGCACAAGAACAGAAAGAAATAGTTCGGTACCCGGTAACCCATGAAACGGCAGCTCCGGCTGCGCCACAGCGGCGACTTTGCCCGTCTGCGTAAGGTAGGGCGTGCACAGCACCACAAACTGCTTATTGTCAGCGTCGCCCCGAACAATCTCCCCCACAACCGCTACGGGTTTATCACCAGCAAAGCGCTGGGGAACGCTGTGCAGCGCAACCGGGCGCGTCGGCAGCTAAGAGAGGCTGTGCGCTGCGTGCACCCTCACCTGAAGCCCGGGTATGATGTGGTTGTGGTGGGCAAACGGGCGATCGTCGGGCAACCTTTCCACTACATTTTGCGTACTGTATATGAACTGACACAACAGTCAGGCTTGGTGAATACCCCCGGAGACGCTCATGCTGCGCTGGACTGCACTTAGGTTGCTGCGGCTGTACAAACGCTTTCTGTCGCCACTGCTACCCCCATCTTGCCGCTTTTACCCGACGTGTTCCGTGTATATGTATGAGGCAATCGACCGCTACGGCTTCTTCCGTGGCGGGTGGCTGGGGCTAAAACGCCTCGGTCGCTGCCAACCCTTCTTTCCCGGTGGCTACGACCCCGTGCCTGACCTTGAGGAGAAAAACGCTTGACGCAACACACACACCACCACCCCCGCCTGTTGGTCATCGCCCTGGTGGCGCTGGCAGTACTGCTCACGGGCTGCATGGGGCAGCTTGGCACAAGCTGGGCTGGGCTAACGATTTTGGAAGACAACACCCGGCTGGTCTACGCACACGAGAACACGCTCGCCGTGCTCGATATTGCCACCGGTAACCCGATCCCGCTTGTAGACAGCGACGGCAATCGCCTCGTAGACCAAAACAACGACCCACTCGGCTGGGAAGTTAACGGGCGTGACCTCGACAACGCGCAGTTCTTTGCGTCCCCACTGCAACTCTCATCAGAAACGTTGCTCGCCCCGACATCTGACGGGCGCTTGCTCACGTTCGACCTTGTTACGGCAGACGTCAGGAGCGGGATCAACGTGCAGGAGCGCGGCAGCTTAGTTTCCGAACTGGCGCTGACGGACGATACCCTACTGGTAGGTCTACAGCAGCAGCTTCTCGCGCTTAGCATTGACGACGGCTCTCTGCAAACCCGCTGGAGCGCTGAGGCAGATCACGCGGTGTGGGCGAAACCAACCGTGGTGGATGAGACGACCATCTATTTCGTCTCGCTAGACCATCACCTGTATGCCATCGACTACGAGACAGGCGAACGCAACTGGGACGTTGACCTGGGCGGTGCTGCTGCTGGCAGCCCCACCTACGACCCGGCGAGCAATCGCCTTTATGTGGGCACGTTTGGCAGCCAGATTCTTTCCATAGATGCTGAAACAGGTGACATCCTGGCTCGTTACGACACTGCCGAGTGGGTGTGGGGTGCGCCCATCCTGGTGGAAGAACCCGGCAACGAAGAAGATGAAGATGACCCCACCCTTGCACTGTACGCCGCAGACCTCGGCGGTACCGTCTACAAGCTAGACCCAGAAACCATGACCGACGGCGACGGCTGGCGCAATACAGTTGCGGAGGGTGCAATCCGCACGCCACCCGTCGTATTTGGAGATTATGTGGTTGTCGGCAGCCGTGATGAACACGTATACTGGTTGGACCGGGGCAATGGCAACCTGGAAAGTGAATGCCAGTTCGATGGTGAAGTCCTCTCAGACATCCTCTACTTCGGTGCAGACCAAATAGACGATTTGGACGAAGATATCCTCATCATCAGCACGCTTTCTAATCGAGACGCCCTCGTTGCCATGGCTGCCCGGCCCGACGAAAACGTGGACTGCGAGAGCAGGCGCGAATGGACGTACCCGTAGTGGGGACTTAGGAGAATTCTTTTATGTGGAGCTTTATCATCAATCCGTTCATCACGGCGCTCACGCTGTTCTACTCCGTCACAGGGAGCATCGTGCTGTCCATTGTCGTGTTTACCGTGGTGACACGTATGCTGCTGTACCCGCTCACCATCCAACAGCAGAAGTCCATGCGCAAGCAGCAGGCAATGCAGCCGAAGATCAAGCAACTGCAAGAGAAGTACAAGAACGACCGGGAAAAGCTCGCCCAGGAACAAATGAAGCTGTTCCAGGAGGAGGGCATCAACCCGTTTGGTGGGTGCCTGTTGATGTTCGTCCAGTTACCGATCTTCCTTGGGCTGTATCAGGCGATCATCTATGCGCTTGCAGCAACCCCGCTCCAGCTTATCGACATGTCTGGGCGCTTGTTGATTCCCGGTCTCGCGTCGGAAATTCCGCTAAACAGCGTATGGATGGGGCTGGATCTCACCCTGACGCCAGGGCAAAACCCCATCTATGCGATGGCGCTGCCCGTGCTTGTGGTTGTTACCACCTGGGCACAGTCCAAGCTGACGATGTCTGGCAGCTTAATGGGCGGCGACAAAGACAAGGATAAAGAAGCGGAAAGCAAGTCCAAGAAGAAGGACAAGGGCGACGATAAGCCCGGGATCGACCAGCAGCAGATGATCCAGCGGCAGATGACTACCATCATGCCGCTGATGTTTGGCTTCTTTTCGCTTAGCTTCTCTGTCGGTATCTCGATATACTTCATCACGTCAAACCTCATCGGTGCTTTCCAGTATGGCGTGCTAGGGCGCAACATCCAACAAAAAGCACAGCAAGAGGCAGACGCCGTCGTCATTGACACCGAAGCAGACAAGCCGAAGACCAATAAAGAGAAAAAAGCAGCAAAAAAGGCAAAGAAAGCAACAGGCTAACGCCTATGCACCCAGGGGATTGCCCCCCTGCTGACGCCACAACCACTTAAGAAAGGAGATCGGCGCTTCGGTCTGCCAGTAGTAAGGGCAGTTCGCAGCGCTTTTTTGTATATCATGAACAGCCGTTTACCCACATCCATAGAAGCAAGTGCAGAAACCGTCGAGCAGGCAATCGAAAAGGGGTTGGATCAGCTTGGCGTCGGTCCCAGTCAGGTGATTGTCGAGGTACTAGAAGAACCCTCACGCGGTCTGTTTGGCTTGGGCGCAAAACAGGCGCGTGTGCGCCTGCAACTGCTCGCCCCACCGCCGCGCAAAGCGCCACCTGCTGCACCGCCACCAACACCCCCCAAAACAGAAGAACCTGCCCAGGATGACACTGCCCCAAGCACACCACCGGACGGCAGACCATCCCGCACGCGGCAGGAACCCGTTTTAGAAGCTGACGAACCCGTCCTGGAAACCCAGGAAGCTGACACAGTAGACGAAGACGAAGAAGACGAGTACGAGGGCGAACTATTCGAGGACGAGCAGTTCGAGGACGACCAGTTCGAAGACGAGCAGTTCGAAGACGACCAGTTCGAAGACGAGATACCCTACCTCTCTCCCAGCGAACGTGCTGCCGCCCGCACCCGCCCGGATGTCTCCAGTGCAGACGAGGACGACTTCTTTAACGAGGACGGCACCTACGAAGAGGGTGCTTACTCGAAAAGCAGCACCGCCAGCACACCCGCCTCAACCCCGGAGGCACCGCCTAAAAAAGAGCGCCCTCCCCGTCCAAAGCTCAGCGACCGTGACCAGGACGACCGTGATGACGACGCTCCTGCACGCCCCCGCCAAAGTGACCGGGACCGGGACAAGCAGGACACGTACACACCAGCACGCCCACGTCCGCGCCCGGACAACCGTGAGGCGCACAAACCGGAGAAACCCGAATCCGGTCCGGTTGAAATGCCGCCCGTCGCATTTAAGGAGAACGCGGAAGACTTTGAAATCGCAGAACAACTGATCGTGGAAATGATCGACATCATGCAGCTAGACGCCGACATAGATGTGTTCCAGGCACCCCCGTCAGACCGGGACGGTGAGGACGGACCGCCGTGGATTTTGAACATTGAGGGCGACAGCAACCGCCTACAGTACCTGCTAGACCGCCGTGGCGAAGCGCTCACCGCCATGCAGTACCTCGTCCGCCTCATGGTCAGCAAACAGACGGAATCCCGCGCCAATGTGGTTGTGGACGTAAACGATAACCGCAACAGCCGCTCCGATAAACTGGAGAAACTCGCCCACCGCATGGCAGACCAAGCCGTGGAAACCGGGCGCGTCGTAACGTTGGAGCCGATGCCCGCCCACGAACGTCGCATCGTGCACATGGTGCTGCGCCGCCGTAACGATGTGAAAACCGAGAGCAAAGGTCAGGGCGACGACCGCCGCGTAACTATCTACCCCAAAAACGGCATGACTGACGACGACTATTAACCAACCTACCAGTACGAAAGCAGGCAACCCATGCCATTCCAGCCAGATTATCTGCTTATCGGTCACATGACCGCCGACCTGACACCGGACGGGCGCATGTTGGGCGGCACCGTGTCCTACGCTGCCCGCACGGCTGCCGCCTTTGGCATAAAGGTGGGCATCGTCACTAGCGTGGGCGCGGGCGAAGTCCTACTAGACCAGCTTTACCCCTACGCCGAGGAAATCGTCGTTGTGCCTGCGCTCACCACATCAACCTTTGAGAACGTCTACACCGCTGCCGGGCGACAGCAGTTCCTTCGTGGGGTGGCGTCCCCGCTGCGCTACGAGCACATCCCCAGCGCCTGGCGAGATGCCCCGCTCGTGCACTTTGCGCCACTGACTGGGGAGCTAGACCTCGCGGACATCCTGCCGCCCTTTGACATGGCAACCACGCTGCTCACCGCGCAGGGGCTGCTGCGCCAATGGAATGACGATGAACGGGTACGTTTCAAGCGCTGGCACGATGAAACGGCACTTCGCCAACTCGATTGGGTGGTGCTAAGCGAGGAAGACTACCTGCCCGCACCAGAACTCGAAGCCGAATACGCTGCCGTCACCAATCATCTCGTGGTCACACGGGCAGAGCACGGCGGCACCCACTACGATCACGGTACGCCACACCAATACAACACACCGCAAGTTGACCTGGTGCAGCCCACAGGTGCGGGCGATGTATTCGCAGCGGCGCTGTTGTGCAGCTTGCACCTGCTGGACGGCGACATCAACGCATCGCTGCGGGTAGCGGCAACCCTGGGCGCGACCGCCGTGACCCGCGACGGCTGGAACGGTGCCCCGACGCGAGATGAAGTACAAACTGTGCTGGACGTCGTGAAAGCAGGGTACTAAATGACACCTCTTGTTGACGCGATTCTCTACAACGGCAATATCCACACCCTGTGGGACGCGCAACCCCACGCAACCGCCATCGCCATCAAAAATGGGCGGGTCGTTGCCCTAGGCACAGACGAAGTCATCCGGGCACTGGCACCCAGGGCAACACAGCAAGACCTGAACGGTGCCACCGTCATACCAGGGCTGATTGACGCGCATGTGCACTGGCAGTGGACGGCAGAGCACATGCACAGCGTCAATGTGTTTGAGGTGCCTAGCAAGGCAATTGCCCTGGAGCGCGTTGCAGAGCGTGCGACGCAGCTTGCGCCCGGCGAGTGGGTGCGTGGGCACGGCTGGTTACAAGACCTGTGGGACGGACGCACATTCCCCACTGCCGCCGATTTAGACACCGTCGCACCCCAGAACCCGGTCTACTTGACGGCAAAGAGCAGCCATGCCGCCTGGGTGAACACCGCAGCGCTACAGTTAGCGGGTGTTGATGCCAACACGCCAGAACCCACCGGGGGCACGATCATGCGGGATGGGGGCGGCAACCCTAATGGCATCCTACTGGAAGCGCCTGCTATGCGCCTTGTCGCCGATCTCATCCCAGCACGGACACCGGAGCAAATTGCTGACCAAATGTTGGAGGCACAGCGGCAGGCAAACGCACAGGGTCTCACCGCCATCCACGACCTGGACAACCCGGAGTGCCTTGCTGCGATGCAAATTCTGCGGGAGCGGGGGCAGCTTTCCCTGCGCGTGACCAAGTACATCAACAAGGCATTTTTCGAGGCGGCGCTGGCAAGCGGTGTCCGCTTCGGGCTAGGCGACGACTGGATTCGCTTTGGCGGGCTAAAGTTGTTCGCAGATGGTGCGCTAGGTCCACGCACAGCGTACATGCTGGAACCCTACGAGGATGACCCACACAATTACGGCATCGTCGTCACGCCCAAAGACGAAATGCTAGACCTCGCCTGCCGCGCCACGCTAGCCGGGCTACCCACTGCGATCCATGCCATTGGCGACCGCGCCGTGCGTGAGGTCGTGGATATTTTCGATCAGGTACGCGCGGTTGAGGCACAACACGGCATTCCGCGCAGCGCCCGCCGCCACCGCATCGAGCATGTCCAGATTATTGACCCAACGGACGCCCCCCGCCTGGCAGCACTGGACTTAATTGCATCCATGCAGCCCAACCACGCCACATCGGATGCCCACATTGCAGAGCGTCATTGGGGCGACCGTGCCAAGCACAGTTATCACATCCGCCAGCAAATAGACGCCGGGGCGCGGGTTGCCTTCGGGTCGGACACACCCATCGAGCCGTTTGACCCCATAAATAACATCCACGCCGCGGTCACCCGGCAACGCCCTGATGGCTCGCTCGGCGCAGATGGGTGGTACCCACAGGCAAAGCTCACCGTAGACGAGGCAATACGCGGTTTTACCGTCGGGGCGGCGTATGCCGCCGGGCTAGAAGACCGCCAGGGGCGCATCGCACCGAACTGCTACGCAGATCTTGTTATACTTGATCGTGATCCGTACAGCATCGCGCCCCATGACCTGCTCAATGTCAATGTTGTTGGCACGATGGTCGATGGTATGTGGCGGCACAACGTCACGGGCTAACGGCTCTCATCTTTAGTTCATGGCACCGTCCAAAGCACACCGCTATACTGAAGATATGATTGATTTTTGCTCATCAAACAATGCAACCAAGGACAACAATCATGGCAAATCGCCCCGGTATGATGGTCGGACCGAACGAACACCCGGTACAACACGAAATGCTGGAAGTCGGCAGCAAAGCACCCGACTTTGAACTTATTGCCAACGACATGAGCGCGAAGAAGCTCTCCGACTATGCGGGCAAGGTGAAGGTGATTAGCTGCGTGCCCTCGCTTGATACCAGCGTTTGCTCCGCGCAGACACGCCGCTTCAACGAGGAAGCAGCGGGCTTAGGCGACGATATTGTCATCCTCACCGTCAGCTCAGACCTACCCTTCGCGCAAAAGCGCTGGTGCGGTAACGAAGGGGTAGACCGTACAGAGACGTTGAGCGACCACAAAACCATGAAATTCGCAGATGACTACGGTCTGCACGACACAGATTGGCGCGTGCTGCAACGTGCTGCGTTTGTACTGGACAAAGACGACGTGATCCAATATGTGGAATACGTGCCCGTCATCGGCGATGAAGTCGCCTTCGATGCGATATTAGAAAAGGCGCGGGCACTTGTGTAGCTGGCGCAGGCAAGATTCGTTGACATGATTGCACATCATAACGATGACTGACCTAACCCTCATCAGAGACCGCTACCTGCGCCCGCAGCAGATTTTTGCCTACGCCCTGCTGGTGATTGCCGTGCTGGTGGCGGTTTCTGGGCTGACGATGTTCTACGCTCAGGAATTTCAGCTCGGTGTCGACTGGAAGTATACGTACTTCCGCGCGGCGGACAATTGGCGAGACCCATACGTGATCCCGGGGCTAGAGCCACACGAGCAACCCTTTACAAACCCGCCATGGGTGCTAGCGCTGCTGCCGCACGCTTTTGTGTTTCCGCAGGCAGTGGGTGCTGCTGTCAACTCCGTCATCAATATTGTTGTCATTTTGCTGGTGATTCGGCGCTTTGGCGGTGGCTGGCAAACAATGGCGATGACGTTTACCTCCATGCCCTTTTTCGACCTGATGCTCAAAAGCAATGTGGACTGGATACCCATGCTGGCACTGCTGCTACCACCGATGTGGGGGCTACCATTGCTTGTCATTAAGCCACACTCCATCGGCACAGTTGCTCTCATCTGGTGGAAGCGCCACCGTTTTAGCCCGTGGATGCTTGCGCCCACTGCTGCGCTTGGTGTGCTGTCCCTGGTGATCTGGGGGCTGTGGTTCAACCGCGTCGGGCTGCCCTGGGATGTCGCATCGTGGAACTTTGCCCCCTTCCCGTACTTCATCCCACTGGGACTATACATGCTCTACCGCGCGTACCGCTCCGACGATGCCTTCATCGCCGCCGCCGCTGCGCCGTTCCTCACCCCCTACATCGCCACATACAGTGTGACAGCGCTCTTTGCCTTCACAGGTAGTCGCTATCGCCGAGAGATGTTCATCGTGTGGTGTGCATACTGGGTCTACTTCATTATACAGGGTAGGGTTACAGGCTTCTTGTAAGAAAAGGCAAATTCAACAAGGACACCACCATGACAGACATCCGCCTAAAACGATTGGCGAGCGTGCTCGTTAACTACTCCACAGAAGTTCAGCCCGGCGAGTGGGTGGGCATTCTGGGTGATGTGTATGCCCTGCCCGCCCTGCGCCAGGTACATCACGCCGTGCTAGAAGCGGGTGGGCACCCCGCCGTGATGATTAGCGACGATACCATACACCGCGATTTGCTCCGCAACGGCAGTGATGCCCAACTGGAGTGGCTAGACCCCGCACTCACGACCTACTACAAACAGGCGGATGTCTACATCCGCCTTGCCAAGCAGGGTGTGCTGCAAAACACCCGTGCCATGACGAACATCCCGCCACAGCGGGTTCGGCGTTACGGCACCGCACACCGCCCCTGGCTCGATACCCGCCTTGACCGTGCCGCAGAGGGTGACATGAAGTGGGTCGGTTCGTGGTTCCCGACGGAAGCGGGCGCACAGGAGGCAAACATGAGCCTGGAAGAGTACGAGGACTTTGTGTACAGCGCCATGTTCTGCGACCGTGAAGACCCGGTTGCTGCCTGGAACGAACTGTCTGCAATGCAGCAGGAGAAAATCGACTGGCTGCAAGGCAAAAGTAACTTTAAGCTGCAAGGCCCCAACGTGGACTTGGAACTGTCCGTCGCCGGGCGCACATTTATCAACAGCGATGGGCACCGCAACATGCCCAGCGGTGAAATCTTCACCGGACCCATCGAGGAGTCCGTTAACGGTTGGGTGCGCTACACCTACCCCACCATCGTCAACGGGCGTGCCATCCGTGGCATCGAACTCAAGTTCGTAGACGGGCGCGTAGAACAAGCAACCGCCGAGGAAAACGAGGACGCACTGCTAGAGGTGCTGAACACCGACGATGGTGCCCGCTACTTGGGAGAGTTCGCCATCGGCACGAACTTCGGCATAGACAAGTTCACGGGTAACATTCTATTCGACGAGAAAATCGGCGGTACGTTTCACACAGCGGTGGGGCGCAGCTACAAAGAAACAGGCGGCAAAAACGAAAGCGCCGTACACTGGGATATGATCTGCGATGTGCGCCAGGACAGCGAGATTTATGTGGACGGCGACCTGTTCTACAAGGACGGGGCGTTCGTGGTGTAGCCCTTTTCATCACTTTCTCCTGAAAAGTCGGCGTTAATTTTTTACGTTGTGCCACTGGTATCGGTTGCCCATTTCATGATTTACTATAAAAATCATTCGAGTAAACCACAGGACACAACAATGATTTTTTCCGTGGAACCGCTAGAAGCACTGCTACCTGGCACATGGACGCTGACCTTCGCCGACCAACAAGGCGACAATACAGGCGCTGGAGATTACACCTTTAAGGTTGCTGGCGTGTTCAGCGCGAACGTGCACGATGCAGTTAGCGGGCGGGCACACCTACACGGCTACTGGAAAGTTGAAGCGGCGCGGCTGGTACTGCGTGGGCAAGAGATGACATCTTGGTGCAGTAGTTGCCTGGACGGTGGCACCCCCCACAACTGGACTGTGGAGCTGGAGCAGGTTCACGAAGAGGCATTTTCCGGCACGGCAAGTATAGGGCGTGGCGTTAAGCGCAGCGTCTTGTTCCAGCGCACGTCCGACTAAACCCGCTGATCCGAACGACAGCGGACAAAAAAAGAAAACGGCACGCCTATTTGGTGTGCCGTTGTTGTTTGTCTGTGTTAGATGACCCGCCATGCCGTGTGTACGCGCGGTATTGAACCTGCTTACGCAGGTGGGTGTCGTGTTCGCACGCCTGCCTTGGCTCAAGCCTATCGCATTTGTGCAAAACGTCAGACCCCGTTGAAGAGATTGTTGGCTCAACACAGTCTGCGTCATCACGTACACAGCAGGTTACCATTGTTATATCAAACGTGGGCATAGGCGTAAAGGGATTTCCGCGTAAAAATCGAATATGCAGACAAAGCTCATCTGTGTGAGTGACGTTCCTCACACGGTATAATCCACCCCGTTTGCTTATTTGGCACATCCACACACGAGGAGCACTTTCTGTGAACGAGATAGTAAAACCGGTGCTGGCAGAGTTCGTCGGCACGTTCGTATTGGTATTTGTGGGCACGGCAGCAGTCGCCTCCACCGTGGAAATCGGCTTTGATGTAACCGTGCCCGCGCTGGCGCATGGGTTAGTCGTCGTCGCGCTGATATACGTTTACGGGCACATATCTGGCACGCACATCAACCCTGCTGTCACCGTAGGGCTGCTTGTTGGTGGGCATATCAACCCAGCAAAAGCGGGCGCGTATATCGTCGCGCAGTTCTTGGGCGGTATTATTGCCGCGTTCCTGCTGTTCGCGCTCATCGACGGCGAACCGGGCAACTTCGGGCAAACGGTCGGTTCTATTACAGATTCCAATATATGGGGCGCGGCGGTGTTTGAGGCGATCCTCACATTTTTCCTGGTGAGTTCGATCTACCAGGCGGCTGCCTTTGGCAAAGCGGGCGAATTCGCAGGTATTGCGATTGGTTTCACCCTCGTGTTCAGCATCCTTGCAGGCGGCCCATTCACAGGTGCATCGCTTAATCCGGCACGCACCCTCGGACCCGCACTCGTGGCAGGCAACCTCGGTTACGTGTTGCCCTACTTCATCGGGATTTTCGCAGGTGGGATATTGGCGGGGCTTTTGCAGCAGTACGTACTGAAACCAGAAAACATGTAGTTGCGGGGCTGGGGGCGCAGGTGCGCCCCCGCTTTTGTTTAGTCCGCCGCCTCGCCGTCGGCGTCGTCTGTATCGTCTGCGCCCTTCTCACGCTCTTCCTCAATTGCTTCCAGCGCGGTTTCACCCAGCTCAATGTGCAGTTCCTTCAACTGCCCATCTTCTGCGTAGGAGGGTGCCTTTGCCATCGCATCGCCACCAGATTGCGTCTTCGGGAAGGCAATCACCTCGCGGATGTTCGGCTGTTTTGCGAGCAGCATCGCCAAACGATCAATGCCCCACGCCATGCCGCCGTGCGGTGGCGCACCATACTCGAACGCATCTAGCATGTGCCCGAACTGCTCGTAGGCGTGGTCTGGATCCATGCCGATGAGCGGGAAAATTTTCGCCTGGAAGTCTCGGTTGTGGATGCGGATACTGCCGCCGCCCACCTCGTAGCCGTTGCACACCATATCATATTGGCTGCCACGCGCCTTGCCGGGGTCACTATCTAGCAGTGGCACGTCTTCCGGCATCGGCATGGTAAACATGTGCTGCGACGGCAGCCAACGCCCCCCTTCTTCGTCGTACTCCTCAAACAACGGGAAGTCGATCACCCAGCAGAACGCCAGCATATCGCGGTTGTCGTCGACGAGGTCTAGCTGCTCCGCCAGGGAACGGCGCAGCACATCAACAATGGCGCAGGTGGTCTGCCACTTATCGGAAACAAAAAAGATCAGGTCGCCGGGCGCAGCGCCCGTGCGCGTTGCCATCTCACCGATTTGCTCCTCTGTGAAGCGCTTCGCCAACGGACCCCACGGTGCGCCGCCCTCTTCTTCCGGCAGCAGGATGTAACCCAATCCGCCGCCGCCTGCTGCCTTTGCCTTCGCCTCTAGCTCGCCACCAAACTGCTTGAGCGCGGTTTTGCTCATGGCATCTGGCAGCCGCGTGATTGCCCCGCGCATCGCCTTGACGGGCAGCCCCTTCTCCGCGTTCTGCTTGAACACCTTAAAGTCGCTGGCAAGCGCGATGTCGCTAATGTCAACCGCTTCCAAATCGTAGCGCATGTCCGGGCGGTCGGTGCCGTATTTCTCCATTGCGTCGCGCCACAGGATGCGCGGGAACGGTTTGCCAAGCGTGGGGCGCTCTGGCACGAGCTTATCTAGAATGGACTGCATCAGCCCTTCCATGAGCTGCATCACGTCCTCACGCTCCACAAAGCTCATCTCCAGGTCAAGTTGCGTGAACTCCGGCTGGCGGTCGCCGCGCAAGTCCTCATCACGGAAGCAGCGAGCAATCTGGAAGTAGCGCTCGTAGCCCGCGACCATCAGCAACTGCTTAAGCTGCTGTGGGCTTTGCGGCAGCGCATAGAACTTGCCTGGCTGGATGCGGCTGGGCACGAGGAAGTCGCGTGCGCCCTCTGGTGTCGTCTTGAACAGGATGGGCGTTTCGATTTCGACAAAGCCCTGCTCGTCCAGGTGGTCGCGGATGAACTTCACGACCTTGTGCCGCAGGATGATGTTGTGCTGCATGACTTGGCGGCGTAGGTCGAGGTAGCGGAACCGCATCCGCTCGGATTCCTTCACGGGTTCGTCGTCCGCGTGGATGTAAAACGGCGGCGTCTTGGACTCGTTCAGGATGGTGAGTTCCTGCGCCATGACCTCAATGTCGCCTGTTTCCAGGTCGGGGTTGGCGGTGCCCTCCGGGCGAATGCGAACGTACCCCTTTACGGAAATGACATACTCGCGGCGCACATCATTGGCAAGCGCGTGGGCATCTGGTGATTCTTCCTGGTTAAACACCACCTGCACCACGCCCCAGCGGTCGCGCAGGTCGATAAAAATCACACCGCCCTGGTCGCGGCGGCGGTTCACCCACCCGGCAAGCTGTACCTGTTCGCCGTCATGCTGCGGGCGCAGTTCTCCCGCCCGGTGCGTTTTCATCATGGTCACCCCACCCTCCTCAGGTGCTGCTGATTGGTTTCAGTTTCGCAAGTGCACCGTAGCATAACACGCAGCCGGGGATAAATAAACAAATTGGGGAATCAGTGGGGAATACTTCACTAAATTCATGGTGTGTCACAAGAGGTCATGAATAACCTAAAGAGACATTCGCTGAGGCACATCGTCAAGTGAACATACCAGACAGGGCGGCTCCGCTATCGTGTATGGGTGTTCTAGCTTCCATGTTAAATCCCTCATCACCATGACTATTCCAGCATCACAGCAATGTTGAACTTAACTATCAACAAGCCATGCTTTCCGTCGGGTCAAGCAGACGCAGCACAATGTCATCCACCAGCAGCGCCGGGGAGCCGTCTGCCGGGTTCACACTGATCTGCACACGAACGTCCGCCCATGTGCTACCGGGAACATCACACATGCCAACCAACTCAAGCGGGGCATTCGGCGCAATCGTGAAATCACGGCTAAGCACACCGTACTGCCGTCCACTCGCGTTTAGCAGTTCCACGGTGGCAGTCTTGGCAATGGCGCTGTCATTGCCCAGCAGCAGCGTGAGTTCTAGCGGTTGGTTTGCGTAGGCACTGACGGCTGTGTCCTGGTAAAACCCGGCATAGCTCGGCGGATTGGTGGTGCGCAGGCGTGTTGCACGCAGCAACCCATTGTCGGCACTCCAGTTCAACTGCCCGATGGGTGTCCAGCCGTCCGTGCCAGACGTAAAATCCCCGTTGCGTACCACATTGGGATCCAGCATGGGCAACGTGGGATGTGCCGCTTGCTCTAGCCGCCCGCTGCCCCACAGCGCGACATCATCCGGGGCGTAACCCGCGAACCCAATGTTTTGCTCCGCATAAACGAAAGCAGTGGACACAGGCTCAAAGCGGTTGCCGTTACGGTTGTCGTCGGCAAAATCCGGGTAGGAGACAAAACCCACACGCTGCCCAAACGCCACGTGCACATGCGGGCTAGTCGAGCGTCCGCTGTTCCCCTCCCTGCCAATCAGTTCACCCCGCTTGACCGGATAGTCGCAGCGGTAGTTGTCGTCGCAGGTCGCAAGTATCACATCCGGGATGCTGCCCTGCGCCAAGTGCCCATACAGCGAATACTCGTGCTCGCCGTGTCGGATGACCACCAGATTCCAGTACCACCACGCGCCGTTCGTCTGATAGCGGTGGTTGGCGTAGATCACGGTGCCGTCCCTGGCGGCTGCGATATCGCGCCCGGTCAGGTCGAAGTCAATCTTGCCCACGCCATGGGCACCAAAGCTGCGTGTGACCGTGCCAAAGTCTCCGTGCGGGTATGGCAGCCCGTAGTCAGCGACGGGCGAGAGTTCGGGGTCTGCTTGCGGGCGGTACGGGGATGTGTCTATGCGCAGGCGAACGGACGGCGGCAATGCCGCAAATGCCGCGTCGTATCCGGGTTGTCCCGGCAGCACCGCGCCGTGTCCCGGCACAACGGGCATAACCTCAATCAATCCCTCCACGGGCTGCCCGGTCGCTACGCTTACCAACTCAACATAGACCACTCCCGCCTCGGTAATGAGTTGAGGGGTGCGCCCCACTTCCCGGTAACGGTATTCCAACTGCGGCAGCGTGTTATAGCTCGCAATTGCGGCGGCAATCTGTCCGTCAATAGCGCTCGCAGACTGCTGGGCAGGGTGAGCGGCAACTTGCCCGGCAATCAGCAGCGTAAGCACCCACAGTGCCCGTCTCACGCGTTCAGGAACCCGCCTGCCATCTGACGATCAACCCACTCCGCAACGTATGGGTAACGGAAGTCCGCGCCCATGTACACGCGAACCGCCGCAATCGTTGCCAGCACCAAGCCCGCCAGGGGCAGCAGCGCAAACAACACCGACGCAATCATGCCGATAACCACCCACACGGGTAAAATCACGAAGCCGATGAGCAACAGCATGAGCAGCGCCGCCACCGCCAGACCAATCAGCCAGACCACGCCCCCAACAATAAACGCGGCTAATGCTCCCACCGTGCACACCAGTTGCAGCACGAACGCTTGCAGCGCATGGAAGGCAATGTAATTCGAGCGGTTGCGGAACACAAAGTAGATTACCAGCGGCACGAACACCACAAACGGCAGGCTAATGCCGCCCGTCGGCACCGCCATGAGGAATGTGACCCACACACTGCCGTGTGCAACCGCCGCCCACAGCTTATCCTCGTCGCTCACGCGCAGTGTGCTGTAACTGCGGGGCTTGGTTTTGCGGGGCAGCGGCGGGCGATAGCGCTGCTCGTACTCTGCCACAACATCGTCATCGCCGCCCGCATTCGGCGCAGCGGTGGGTACACCGCCCGTTAGCCGAGAGAGCCGTTCCTCGTCGCCGCTGCTAGACTTATCTGGCATGTCGTTCGGCGTATTTTCTGCGTTGTTATCGGTCATCAAACCGTCTCTTTCCATGTTGGTGCATCACATGTTACGTTACATTTCTACCCCCCTATACGCAAGCCTTGCCTTGAAGTTTCGCACACCCCTCGGCTAGACTACCGCGCTATGTTCAGCGAAGACTTTACCCTCACGAAACAACACCTGGGATGGCTGCTGCTCGCGCTTGGCGGCGCGGGGTTTGTCGCCGTGCTTGCGGTAGACTTTATCGCCATCGCACGGGCAGGTGGCGTTGGCAGCATCTTCACTGCCGCCACCATAGAGCACCTGCGCAGCCCACTCGGTATCGGTCCGGCGCAGCGGTTGGCACTGATGGCATGTGTCGCGCTCGCCGCCGTTGGTGGGACGCTGCTGCCATTGGGGAACCGCCCTGCATGACCACCCAAACAGACGTTATCACCACCGCAGACGCTCCTGCGTCGTCAAACACTGGGCGGCGGGTGCTGGTGTGGGCAAGCAGAGCGCTGTTTGTCGCCGCGCTTGCTGTTTTGCTGTTTCACTTCTCGGTTTACGTCGCTTACGCCGCGAATCTCATCGCCTTCCCGTTCGACTACGACCAGGGCGAGGGCTTTGAGTTAGTCGACGTAATGCTGTTCAGCCAGGGGCGCTTCCCCTACCAACCCACAGAATCGTTCCCGTTCTATTCCAGCAACTACCCGCCCCTGTTCCACATCTTCCCGATACCGTTCATGTGGGCGTTTGGTCCGGCGTACTGGTACGGGCGCTTGCTGGGGTTCCTGGGGACGCTGGTGTGCGCGTGGCTCATCGGCTACGCCGTGCACCGAGAGAGCAAACACACCGTCATTGCCGTGCTCAGCGGTCTGGCATTCCTTGCATCGAATACGGTCTATCACATCGGTCCGCTGTTCCGCCAGCACATGACGATGGTGCTGTTCGAGACCGCCGCTGTGGTTGTGCTGGCGAATGCCGTCACCGTGCAGAACCCGCGCCGCCGCTGGTGGCAGCTTGCGTTCGGGCTGGGTCTCATCATCGCTGCCGGCTACACCAAGCAGCTTGCCTTGTTCACGGCGATTGGTGCACTCGCCTTCCTGTTCATTCGCAATCCGCGCCGCGCCCTGATGGGTGGCTTTGCATTTGCGCTGGTTGGCGTAGCGATCTTCGCGTGGTTGTACGTGGGTAGTAACGGCGAGTGGTGGCGCCAGGCAATTGCCGCCAACGTCAACGAGTTCTACCCCGACCAGATGACGGGGTTGTTCCGGCTTTGGTGGCAACTACACAGCGCCCTCATTGTGCCCGCCGTGCTGCTGGTGCTGTATGAACTGTATTTTGATCGCCTGTCGATTTACAGTGTGTGGTTTGTCGCATCGCTCGCAAATGGGGTGGGCAGCGGCGCATGGGGAGCCGGGGACAGCTACTTTGCCACGACGATTGCTGCAACGTGTATCCTGGCAGGCATATTCCTGGCACGCACGCTGCGGGGCGGGTGGCATTTCCCAGATGAGGTGTATTTGTCCCGGCTCATACGCCCGCTGCGCCCAGCAGCACCCTACCTTGTCGCGGCGAGTATGGTTATCGTGCCGCTGTTGTATCTCGAATACGGGCGCGA